>CALKAL010000173.1 GCA_937983065.1 uncultured Bacillaceae bacterium
ATTGGATAATACGTTAGATTCAGTCGATTATCTCTTATCCTCAGTGGATTCAGATATTTCTGACCGTTTAATAGAATTAGACCATAAACTAGAAACTACGAACTTACTGTTACACATCGGTTCTAGATCAGTAGATAGTCGTATTAATGACCAACCGAGATTTTTTATAGGGCGAATAATACAAAATCATCATAATAGTGGTTTAACCGATGAACAGAAAAGTGAATTGGAGAAGTTACAAAGAGGTCTTAAATATATGAAGGATGGATTGTATTCTCAAAAAACTGGTCAGGAAATAAAAATATCCGTAAAAGAATTTAACCAAATTATTGAGGAAGGTGCAAGAATTGGTGAATAAGATCTTCAACTAAATGGTGCTATAGTAGAATCACACACTATTACTAAATTGGAACTCCCGAAAAACAGAAGTTCTAATTTTTTAAAAAATATCAACTATAAGCTTTACCTTAGTCAAACTTAAAAAGGAAACAATCTAATTACTCAATTTCTCATTTATTTGTTGCAAATGGTGAGCATCATGCGTTTTTCCCCCTATTCAGATGAAAATGAATACTTGTGTATTACTATTTTCAAAAAAGGTGCATCTCCTTTTTCAAGGATAGCACCTTATGGATTAATTACCATCTATTATATTTTATTTCTCGTTAGAAAAATCAATTATACGAATTGGATTACCCGAAACAGTTAAATAGATGGCATAATTAAAGGTATTGCCAATAAACAAATTACTATTGAACAAGGGAAAGACTTAATAACTTGGTTGTTTAAGGAGAGTAAATGAACTCTCCTTAATTTTTTTGGCTTATAGTGCAAACCTGCCAAACCTGCCTCGTTAGTTAACGAACATATTTTCACAAAAAAGCACTAATACCTTTTGAAGTAATGATACATAATAATAAACTTCTACTAAAAAAGCGCTTGAAAGAAGCATCAGATTAGGATTCTCTCCTTTTACAAGCTTCTCTCAAACGCTATTAACTGAACTGATTTTATTATCCGCCGCTACACTCTCTCCAACACCGCCACCAACTCCACATGAACGGTTTGCGGAAATAAATCCACTGGCTGTACTTTTTTCAACTCATATCCAAACGGTACGAGTTCTTTAATATCTGTTGCGAAAGTTTCTGGATTACAAGATACATAGACAATTCTTTCTGGCTGAGCTCGTCCAATTCGACGCATCACTTTTCCACCTGCTCCTGAGCGTGGTGGGTCTAACATTAACAGCTCTGGTGCGCCAAACTTTTCTAACACTTGATCAATTCCGCGTCTAGCATCGGCTGCTAAAAAGTACGTATTATCAATGCCATTGTCTTTTGCATTTCTTTTCGCTGATTCAATCGATGTTTCGACGATTTCAACTCCAGCAAGTTCACCGACACGGCTAGCAAATGGAAGTGAAAAGGTTCCAACACCACAAAATAAATCAATCATTTTTTCGTCCTTTTTCGGTTGACCCATTTCTAGCGCTAGCTCTACTAGTTTCTCAGCTTGTCTCGGGTTTGTTTGGAAAAATGTATCGTACCATAAACGGTAACGATAGCCCGAAAGCTCATCATAAATAAAATCACGGCCTGCAAGTACTTCTACATGCTCTGCTTGAGCGCGGTCTGCCCATAATGTGTTTTCTAACCATAACAAACTCTTTACTTTTGGATGTTTTGTATTAATTCGTTCAATTAAATCTTGAACCGCTTCTTCAAAGTCATGATGACGCTTCGTCGCAAATAGGCCTAACATAATTTCTCCAGTTGCAAAGGATTGGCGTACCATTAAGTGACGAAATAGGCCATGACGAGCTTCTTTATCATAACCTTTAAAATTGTAGTCTTTCACCCAGTTCGCTACTTCCATCGCTGCATCAACCATTTCTTCACCAGCAATTAAGCACGTTTCAAGAGGGATGATTTTTCGGAAGTTACCTTGTTCATGCATGCCCATCGAACCATCTGTTGCAAAGGTGAATTCCATTTTATTTCGATAACGCCACGGCTCTGGGGCACCAATAGTATTTAAAACGAGTTCGGGATCAAAGCCTTGTGCTTCAATTTGTTTCTTTACAAAGTCAGTCTTATATTGAATTTGTCCGTCATACGTCCAATGTTGCCATACGCAACCGCCACACAAACTAAAGTGGGGACAAGGTGGTGTCGTTCGATTTTGATCTTCTTCAATTATGTTTGTAATAGGGGCTTTACTCCATTTACTCGTCGGTCTTTCTGCTTCGACTTCAACTTTTTCACCAGGAATTGCTTCAGGGATGACGAGCTTTAGTTTTTTCTTATTACCTAGTTCATTCTCGCGCCATACAATTGCTTTTCCTGAACCTTTTCGATCCAACCCTTCAACAGTCGTAACAAAGGTTTCTTTCTTTTCTTGAGACATCTAAAAATCCCCCTTTCTTGTTGATATATATAGTTTAAACCTCATATTTTAAGCATTAACCTATTATAACGGATAAACGTATATTTTAAAATGTATGTCGATTAGTTAATCATTGGCAGTTTTCAATAGAAAAAGACAGACGTATTTTGCCTGTCCTTTTACCGAATCGATTAAATTAAAATAAGCAAATCCTTATTGCCTAAACTTTTTTAAAAAGAAATGATTTAAATAATAATAGTAAAATAATGATAAGCATTATGATTGGTATTGATAGAATTAAATAGTTGTTAAATAAAGTGTCAAAATCAACAAATATAAGTATACCAGCAATAGCTACTAACAAAATTAAAATAAGCTCACTATTTTCTTTATAGTTTTTAAAAAGCTGCGAGCGTCTGTTATATTTTTGGAGGTCATAGTTGCATTGTGAGCACTGTTCCTTAACTGCTTCTTGTTCTACACCACAATTAGGACACTTCATAACTTTTCCCCCTTATTCATCCTTTCTTAAAACATAATTAATCACTTCATATGTCAATCTTGGTGCGATTTCTAATGAAAAAGTTAGTTCGACTCTTTCTAATCTTTTATGAGCGTCAATCCCGTAAGGACCTATGTTTATAACAGGAACGTTGATGTCTCTAATATCTTGAAAGCTCATATAATGTTTAGTTCCCCAGGCAGGATTGTTTTTTGTCACTGCGTTAATGCTCGCATCATCATCCCTTATAGCAACAAAGCTCATATCTGAAATGTATGGGAAAAAGTTGCGAGTGACAATTGGATGTTCATATTGTGGTTGCACTTTTTCAATGGCATGGTCAACCGCCTCGATTAAAATTTGTTCTTCTGTCGTTTCCCCTGACAGTTCATTACTAGGGGAATAAAGAGAAGCGTAAAATAGAATAATGGCGGGTCTTTGGTCCTCCATCCACTTCCAAGCTTCTTCAACAACTTTTGCCGCATACATCCGTATATCAAGACTGTCATCATTTAATAAGTTGTTCTTAAATTGCTCCATATATTTAACGTATTGATCACCATGTTTTTCAATTAATAATGCTTCCATTTCTTCATAAAGAAAAACTCGTGGTTCCCAAGGCATTTCCCGATAAGGCTCTTTACTAACTTCGCAATACGTCTTATAGCGCTCGTTATAAGTTTCGAGAGCATTTTTAAACGCAATAAGAGCATGGGACTTTAGTTTTTCAAGCACATCTTTTGGTGACCATGAATGAATGAAGAAATTGTAGTACACATAGGCTGATAGTGCTGTTTGTACAGTATATGACGGTTTTAAATCTGTTTGTTTTAACGAAACGGGTGGTACAGTGATCTCTCCAAAAGCTTCGTTACATAGCTCTGGATTGTAATCGATTTGTCTCGTTAATTCAGCTGCAATTAAGTTCGGATCAAGTCCTTCAAAGGCTGAACCAACATGCGTTTCAGCACCCGTAATGAAAAATGCAGGAAGTAATTTTCCGACCGTTCCTTTATAAATGTAACGGCGGTCATCTCCTTCATAGCGCGGAGAGACGAAATCCCCGTTTATCGCTGCAACGTAATTAAACTGATGTTCCTCTTTCCATCGTTTTAACGTTTTTAATCCAGATAAGATTCCATTTGAGCTATCTTCCTCATCACATTCGGCAATAAAGACTAAATTACCTTCAAGCTCATCGGGATGCTCTGAAAAATATTTCAGCATATAGAGATGATTAGCTAATCCACTTTTCATATCTAATACACCACGGCCAAACATCCAATCTTCTGATTCGAGATGTTCCTTTACTTGCTCTGGTAAATCCTCATTTTTAAGCGCATCTTTTAATTCATCAGGTGAGCAGGCTAAATTCTTTAATTGCCCGAAATCATCTATTCCTACTGTATCGATATGGCCCATTAAAAGTACTGTTTTATTGCTTTGATTTTTTGTTCCTTTTATATAGGCTAAAACATTGTAGCGTTCCCGAACATCATCAACCGTTTGTTCAATAATGACTTGCTCAGGATGCTCTAGAAAATAAGGAAAAGAAGAAATTATTGAATAGATAGAACGAGCAATTTCTTTTTCTCCATCCGTATTTACAACACTTTCAATTTCAACGAGTTGTTTTAAAAAAGCTAACAGTTCATCTTTAT
>CALKAL010000174.1 GCA_937983065.1 uncultured Bacillaceae bacterium
GCATGCATTATTTTCCACGTGTAACGAGCAACTAACCTGAATTATTTAACAAAAGCCTCTTACTTTTAGGTTCATTCATCTTGTTCTATAATAAATATGTAAATTTTTTAAAAAAATAATGATTATAGAATATTTGTTCGTGTTTTTATGTTAAAATAAAATGTAAGATCATCAAAATTGGAGATGGTGTTGTGGAACATAAGTTTGAACTTGTATCTCATTTTAGTCCTCAAGGGGATCAGCCGAAAGCGATTAATGAGCTTGTTGAGCGGATTAATCGTAATGAAAAGCATTTAACATTATTAGGGGCGACGGGAACTGGAAAGACGTTTACCGTGTCGAATGTTATTACAGAGATTAATCGGCCGACGTTAGTGATTGCTCATAATAAAACGTTAGCTGGCCAACTATATAGTGAGTTTAAAGAATTTTTCCCGAACAATGCGGTTGAATATTTCGTTAGTTATTACGATTATTATCAGCCTGAGGCGTACGTCCCGCATACGGATACATACATTGAAAAGGACGCGAGCATTAACGATGAAATTGATAAATTAAGGCACTCGGCGACATCGGCATTGTTTGAACGAAATGATGTGTTAATCGTTGCGAGTGTCTCTTGCATATACGGTTTAGGTTCGCCGGAAGAATACCGAGACCTCGTCTTATCTTTACGTGTTGGGATGGAGAAGGAACGAAATGAAGTGCTTAGAAATTTAGTCGACATTCAATATTCGAGAAATGATATCGATTTTCAGCGCGGTACTTTTCGTGTAAGAGGGGATTCGGTGGAAATTATTCCGGCCTCAAAGGAAGAGCATTGTATTCGTGTTGAATTTTTTGGCGATGAAATTGATCGCATTCGTGAAGTTGATGCACTCACTGGCGAAATTATCGGGGACCGGGAGCATGTGGCGATTTTCCCAGCGTCTCACTTCGTCACTCGTGAGGATAAAATGCAAAAGGCGATAAAAAATATTGAGATTGAATTAGAGGAACAGTTAAAAATATTCCGTGATGAAGGAAAGCTTCTTGAAGCCCAGCGTCTTGAGCAAAGAACGCGTTATGATTTAGAAATGATGCGGGAGATGGGCTTTTGTTCTGGGATTGAAAACTATTCTAGACATTTAACGTTTCGGGAGCCAGGGTCGACGCCGTATACGTTATTAGACTTTTTTCCTGATGATTCATTAATCGTCATCGATGAATCCCACGTTACATTACCGCAAATTAGAGGGATGTATAACGGGGACAGGGCTAGAAAAATGACGTTAGTAGATCACGGTTTTCGTCTGCCATCAGCATTAGATAACCGTCCGTTAAAATTTGAGGAATTTGAAAAACATATCAATAATATTTTATACATTTCAGCAACTCCAGGAGATTATGAACTTGAAAAGTCTCCTAAAGTCGTTGAGCAAATTATTCGTCCGACGGGATTACTTGATCCGATCATTGATGTGCGGCCGATTAAAGGTCAAATTGATGATTTAATCGGGGAAATTAATAAGCGCATTGAGAAAAATGAACGGGTGCTAGTCACGACGTTAACGATTAAAATGTCTGAGGATTTAACGGCTTATTTACAAGAGATGGGTATTAAAGTTGCTTACCTCCATTCAGAAATTAAAACGTTAGAGCGGATTGAAATTATTCGTGATTTACGATTAGGGGTTTACGATGTGCTCGTTGGGATTAACCTTTTAAGAGAAGGGCTTGATTTACCTGAAGTTTCTCTCGTCGCTATTTTAGATGCGGATAAAGAAGGCTTCTTAAGATCTGAACGTTCCCTCATCCAAACAGTTGGACGGGCAGCGCGAAATTCAAACGGTTCAGTCATTATGTATGCGGATAAAATTACAAAATCAATGCAAGTGGCGATAGAAGAGACGAAACGGAGAAGGGAAATTCAAGAAGAATATAACGAAAAACATGGCATTACGCCGACGACGATTCAAAAAGAAATTCGCGACGTCATTCGGGCAACTTATGAATCTGAAGATGAAGAAAAATCACTTGCCGAAAAATATGACTCGTTATCTAAAGATGAGCGAGCAGAGTTGATTGAGCAGCTAGAAGCGGAAATGAAGCAAGCAGCTAAAGAGCTAGATTTTGAAAAGGCGATGGAGCTACGTGATTTATTATTTGAGTTAAAAGTGGAAGGGTGAACAGCATGACGAATAAGGTCATTAATATTCAAGGGGCAAGGGAAAATAATTTAAAAGATATCGATGTGACGATACCGAAAAATAAATTAGTCGTCATGACGGGATTATCAGGTTCGGGAAAATCGTCCCTCGCCTTTGATACGATTTATTCTGAAGGGCAAAGACGTTATGTCGAATCCCTTTCAGCTTATGCAAGGCAGTTTTTAGGGCAGATGGATAAGCCTGATGTTGATGTCATCGAAGGGCTATCTCCAGCGATTGCGATTGATCAAAAAACGACGAGTAGGAATCCGCGTTCAACGGTCGGAACAGTGACTGAAATTTACGATTATTTGCGCCTTCTTTACGCACGAGTTGGGCGTCCATTTTGTCCGATTCACGGGGAGGAAATATCTGCCCAAACGGTTGAACAAATGGTCGATCAAGTTTTAGAGCTTGAAGAACGGACACGGATTCAAATTTTAGCCCCCGTTGTTAAAGAGAGAAAAGGTCAGCACGCTAAAGTGTTAAATGATCTTAAAAAAGAAGGTTACGTCCGCCTTCGTGTTGACGGGGAAATGCGGGAAATTAGTGAAGAGATTGAGCTTGATAAAAATAAAAAACATACGATTGAAGTTGTCGTCGACCGGATTATCGTTAAAGAAGGCATTGCCACCCGTTTATCTGACTCGATTGAAACGGCTTTGAAACTTGGCGATGGTCTCGTATTAATCAACGTTATTGATGGCGAGGATATGCTCTTTAATGAACATTACGCTTGCCCGAAATGTGGTTTTACAATTGGTGAGTTAGAACCGAGATTATTTTCCTTTAATAATCCGTACGGTGCTTGTAAAACATGTGACGGAATTGGGACGCGACTTGAAGTTGATTTAGATTTAGTCATTCCCGATTGGAGCTTGTCATTAAATGAAGGTGCGATTGTTCCGTGGCGGCCAATCTCATCGCAATATTACCCGCAACTATTAAAAAGTGTTTGTGACCATTACGATATCGATATGGATATGCCCGTTAAAGATATACCGAAAGAAAAATTCAATAAAGTTTTATTCGGCAGCGACGATGAACAAATTCATTTTTATTATAAAAATGATCGTGGAATCGTTAGGGAAAATGATATTTATTTTGAAGGCGTCATTTCAAACATTGCTAGACGTTATAACGAAACGGTTTCAAGCTTTACTCGTGAACAGATGGAAAAATATATGACGCAATTAAATTGTCCGACATGTGAAGGCTATCGACTCGGTGGTGAGGCGATGGCGGTTAAAATTGACGAAAAGCATATCGGGCAAGTGACTGAATTATCTGTGATAAAAATTTTAAAATGGATTGACGGCTTAAATTTATCGGAAAAAGAACGGCAAATTGCGACGATGATTTTAAGAGAAATTAATAATCGGCTTACCTTTTTAGAAAATGTTGGCCTCGATTATTTAACTTTAGCACGATCTGCTGGAACATTGTCTGGTGGTGAAGCGCAACGCATTCGTTTAGCGACCCAAATCGGTTCCGCGTTAACCGGCGTCCTTTACGTATTAGATGAGCCTTCGATCGGTCTTCATCAGCGGGATAATGATCGTCTCATTAGCTCCCTTAAAAAAATGCGCGATTTAGACAATACATTAATTGTCGTTGAGCATGATGAAGATACGATGTTAGCGGCAGATTGGCTCGTTGATATCGGCCCAGGTGCGGGAGACCACGGTGGTGAAATTGTCGCTAATGGTACGCCTGAAGAAGTGATGGCGAATGAAGCTTCTTTAACAGGTCAATATTTAAGTGGGAAAAAATTTATTCCGCTACCGTCAAAACGGCGGCCAGTTGATAAAAAACGGATGTTAACGGTTAAAAAAGCTGAAGCACACAATTTAAAAAAGATTGATGTATCAATCCCCCTCGGAATTATGACGGTCGTAACAGGAGTATCTGGTTCAGGAAAAAGTACGTTAGTGAACGATATTTTGTATAAATCGTTAGCACAAAAATTGCATCGCGCTAAAACGAAATCAGGAAAACATGAAAAAATAGAAGGGATTAAACAGCTCGAAAAGGTTATTGATATTGATCAGTCACCGATTGGCCGTACTCCGAGATCGAATCCAGCTACTTATACAGGTGTGTTTGACGACATTCGTGATGTGTTTGCACAGACGAGTGAGTCAAAAATTCGTGGCTACAATAAAGGACGTTTTAGCTTTAACGTGAAAGGTGGTCGCTGTGAAGCATGTCGTGGGGACGGAATTATAAAAATTGAGATGCACTTTTTACCTGATGTGTACGTTCCTTGTGAAGTATGTCACGGCTCTCGTTACAACCGAGAAACGTTAGAAGTGAAATATAAAGGGAAAAACATTGCTGATATTTTAGATATGCGTATTGAAGAAGCCCTTGAATTTTTTGAAAACATCCCTAAAATTAAACGTAAGATTGAAACGATCTATGATGTTGGTTTAGGTTATATTAAACTCGGTCAGCCTGCAACGACGTTATCTGGTGGGGAAGCGCAACGAGTGAAGCTAGCTAGTGAGCTTCATCGCCGTTCGAATGGCCGGACGCTCTATATTTTAGACGAGCCAACAACGGGTTTACACACGGCTGATATTGCTAAACTACTTGAAGTCATTCAACGTTTAGTAGAAAATGGCGATACCGTTTTAATTATCGAACATAATTTAGATGTGATCAAAACGGCGGATTATTTAATTGACTTAGGGCCAGAAGGTGGAGAAGGTGGCGGTCAAATTGTTGTAACTGGAACCCCAGAAGAAGTAGCAGCGCATGATAAGTCGTATACAGGAGCGTATTTAAAACCAATTTTAGAACGAGATCGAAAAAGAATGGAAAAAACATTAGCTGAAATTTCTGGCTAGTATTTTAAACGGTAGAAAAATGGGGTGATACGGAGTGAAAGCAATACAATTAGAGGAAGTGCAGTCGTATATTGATAAATTGGCTAATGAAGAAGTATACATTCATCTAGAAACGACAAACGGCGCCTATGCGAAAGCCTTTGATCCGAATGCTTATAACGTTGGAGCTTATATTCGAAACGCAAAATTAACATATACGCGTGGGAAAATTGTAAAAGGTGAGGATGCGTATCGAGTCGGTTTAAAGCATGAGATTGGCTGGATTTATGCAGAAGGCTTGACCGACTATGAAATAACGGACCAAGATCAATTATTACTGGCTGGCCACGATCGGGAAGGACGACTCATGGCCGCGTTACAAATTAGTCGCATTCCTTTTTCGAATTAAAAGTCTCATATTATGGTACGCCATCTTATGAAAAAAGAGGAAATTGCAATTATAGATGGAGGTGTTACGATGGATTTTTCAAAACATAAACACGTCGTCGTCATTTATCCCCATCCGGACGATGAATCTTTTGGGACAGCGGGAACGATTACAAAATTTCGTCAAGCAGGCGTTCCAGTCACCTATTTATGCGGAACTTTAGGCGAAATGGGTCGAAACATGGGACAGCCGACGTTCGCGAATCGAGAATCTTTACCAGAAATACGGAAAGAAGAATTACAAAATGCTTGTGAAGTTTTAGATATGGATTTAGTCATGCTCGGTTTACGAGATAAAACGATTGAATTTGAATCTAGAGATGAAATTGCCGAACGGTTAAAAAAATATATCGAACAGCTTGAGGCGACGTTAGTTATTACGTTTTATCCCCCTTATGCGGTTCATCCTGATCATGACGCTTTAGGTGCCGCGGCTTTTGAAGCGGTTAAACGAATTGATAAAAATAAACGTCCAGAATTATGGGCTAATGCGTTTATCGCAAATCGAGAAGATTACATCGGTCATCCAGATATCGTTATTGATACGATTGATGTATTTGATACGAAAGTGAAAGCGTTAGAGCAACACCGCTCCCAAGTCGAAGGGATGTTAAGCCAATTAACGGATGGAGAAAAGCCACTTAATAAAAATGAACGGATTTTAAGCCGTTTTCAATATGAAACGTACTACACGGTCGATGTTGACTCTGTTCCGTTTTAATTTAGTTTTTGAGGTTACTAGTTGTTAGTTTACTATCTGTTATCTCCGTCTCTAGTCTGAAAATATGATCGTTATTTTCAGACTAGTGTATGATGGCAAATCTTTTATTTATACGTAAACTATAAATAAGAGATTGATAAGGGGGAATAAGTCGTGGATGAAAGAAAAAGAAAAATTTTAGAGATGCTTGAAGAAGGACATATAACGGCTGAAGAGGCGGAGAGTTTACTAGAAGCGTTAGAAGATCAAAAGGGTGATCATCGTCAAAGCGAAAAACGTCATAGTCATACTACGGAGAAGGAACAAACAGAGCGATCAGGCCCTTCTTTTCAAGAATCGGTGAAAAGCTTTACAGAAGGCTTATTTAATATTATTGATGATACAATTCAGAAAGTGAAAGATGTCCCGTTCGAATTTAATTCACCACATGTTGCAGTGAAACGTGACTTTTATTTTTCAAGTGATGATTTAAGATTTTTAAGTGTTGATTTAAACAACGGTAGTATTAAGTTAATGCCTTCTGAGGATTCAACGGTCCATGTCGAGTTGAATGGAAAAGTTTATCGGGAAAAAGATGAATTTACAGCCGAAAGTTTATTCGATAAATATGTAACCGCCGAAAAAAATAACGGAACTTTACAAATTGAACAAGATCGGAAACATATCTCAGTCGGGGTTGTCATATATTTACCTCGAAAAGAATATGAACAAGCATATTTGAAATCTACTAATGGAAGTATTACGATTCATGATTGCGAAATTAAAATTGCCCGAATTTCATCAATGAACGGTAGCGTTAAATTAAATAAATATAGTGGGGATGCCCTATACGCTGTCACGAAGCACGGTTCTGTCAGACTAGATGAAATAGAAGTTTCTAAAGTAAAAGCAGAAACAACGACAGGCTCATTATATGTTGATGGAGTTATGGAACATATTAACGGAGATGTTGTGACAGGAAGTGTGAGAGTGTTCATTCGAAATGAAGATGCGGTCCGCGCTGATTTAAAAGCGACAACTGGATCAATTCAAGTTTACGTACCCCGTGAAATTAGCATTAACGGGAGTGCGCAATCTAGTATCGGTAGTGTCGATATTAATTTACCGAACGTGCTACAAAATCATATTGAAAATGAAACATTACGAAAGCATATGGAATTTTTCTCAGCAACTGAAGAAACAGACTACCTAGAAATTGATTTATCGACTAAGACAGGAAGTATTCGAGTCTATAAACTGTCTTAATGAAGGGACTTTTTGTATGAGTAAATGGTTAATTTCAATTGTTGTTAATTCAATTGCTATTATCGTTGTGGCCGAACTATTCGATTCTTTTATTGTTGATAACTATGGTACTGCTTTACTAGCTAGCTTAATTTTAACAGTACTGAATATGATCGTTAAACCAATTTTAATCATTTTTACATTGCCGATTACAATATTTACGTTAGGACTTTTTCTATTCGTCATTAACGCAGCAACACTAATGTTAACTCAATGGATTATCGGTGATTCATTTATAATTGAAGGATTTGGCATGGCGATATTAGCTGCAATTATTATTTCTATTTTAAATACGATTTTACAAAGTGTATTTCGTCGAGCGTTTAGTTAAAAGAAGTAAAGTGATTCCGATTTTATGTTGGGGTCACTTTTTTTGTGGGAAATTTATATGTTAAATTGTCGATATTTAAAAGAAGAGAGGTCAACATAATAGAAGTTCTGGATATAATTTAACCAGTTCTCGATAAAGCAGTATAAGTTCTGGATAAAGCGTCTAGACTTCTCGATAAAGTGGACCAAGTTCTGGATAAAGCGTCTAAACATCTCGATAAATCAGCCTAAGTTCTGGATAACACTTGTACAGTCCGATACAAAGCTTCAATAATAGCTCCATTGAAAGTTCCCCCACCTGTTATTAATCCACTTTTCCCAATTGCACTTTCCTCATTAAATATGTTTCCTTTCACAACCATCTTTAATTTCTCAATTTGCCCTATTAATACTTAAATTGTTATGTTTTAATGAAAAGACAGATTTGGTTCATTATGATATAGTTGTTCCTATAAGAATGAAAATTCAAACCTCTAAACAGAAGGAGGAATACGGGTGATTAAAGTCCGTACAAAAGATTTGCTTGAACGTTTTGATTTAGAATTAGTCGCAGGAAAAGATGGGATCCATCGTGAAATTATAGAGAGTGATATTTCCCGCCCTGGTATTGAAATGGCGGGGTATTTTAAGCATTATCCTCGGGAGCGTTTGCAATTATTAGGGCGGACAGAGCTTTCTTTTTTAAATGATTTAAGTCCAGCTTTAATTAAAAATAGAATGGATCAGCTTTGTACTGATGTGACACCAGGGATTGTTATTACGCGGGGTCAAGATGTGCCGAAAGAATTAATTAATGCGGCGAATGATGCGGGGGTTCCCGTCATGGTTTCTCCGTATAAAACGTCTCGGATCATTAGCCGGCTTGCTACTTTTTTAGAATCAAAATTCGCTCCGAAAACGGCAGTGCACGGGGTGTTAGTAGATGTTTACGGTATTGGCGTTCTCATTACTGGAAAAAGTGGTATTGGTAAAAGTGAGACGGCGCTAGAATTAATTAAAAGAGGGCATCGACTCGTTGCGGATGATAACGTCGAAATTCGTCAAGAGGACTATGATACATTAATCGGTAATCCGCCGCCTTTAATCGAGCATTTATTAGAAATTAGAGGACTTGGAATTATTAATGTGATGACGCTATTTGGTGCCGGGGCAGTTCGTAATTTTAAGCGGATTTCCATGGTTGTTCATTTGGAAACGTGGGATCCGGAAAAACAGTATGACCGCCTCGGATTAGATGAGGACAAGATTAAAATTATGGATGTCACTTTACCGAAATCAACAATCCCAGTCAGACCTGGGCGAAACGTTTCTGTTATTATAGAAGTGGCGGCGATGAATTTCCGTCTCAAAGGAATGGGCATTCATACAGCAGAAGAGTTTTCAGAACGATTAAGTGCAGTCATTGAAGATTTTGATCCTAATAAAATGTAACAATAAATAGACGTAGTAAGGGGAGTTAGTTATGTCATGTGCGTATGAACCGTATGACCGTGTATTTTTAAATTTAGGCCCAGTTCCGATTTATTGGTACGGTTTTTTAATTATGCTAGGGGCCGTTATTGCGTTAATTGTAGCGCAGAAAGAAGGAAAACGGCTCGGATTAGATAAAGATTTTTTCATTGATTTATTAGTGTTTGCAATACCAGCCGCCATTATCGGGGCAAGACTCTATTATGTCATTTTTGAATGGGAACGCTATAATTCGTTTATCGACATCATTGATATAAGACAAGGTGGTTTAGCGATTCACGGGGCATTATTCGCTGCCATTATAACCGCTTATATTTACAGTAAAGTGAAGAACGTCTCCTTCTGGAAAATAGCAGATATCGCTGCACCGAGCTTGCTCATCGGTCAAATGCTCGGCCGTTGGGGAAACTTCATGAATCAGGAAGCATACGGTGGTCCAATTTCAGAAGCGGCATACAATAACTTTTTACAATACGTCCCTGATTGGATTATGAATCAAATGTGTGTTAACGGGGTTTACCATCACCCGACCTTTTTATATGAGTCGGTTTGGAATTTACTCGGACTAATTCTTTTACTTTATTTAAGATATAAAATTAATCCACGTCGCGGTGTTATTTTCTTATCGTATTTAATTTGGTATTCTTTCGGACGATTTTTCATTGAAGGCTTAAGAACAGATAGTCTATACATTGTTGGCAACTTAAGAACGGCACAGCTCGTATCTGTTTTACTTATTTTGATTAGTGCGTATCTCATTTATTACCGTAAGAAAAAAGGATTGGCAGAGGAATTATATGATGGAACCTCTCTGAAAAAAAATAAAAAAGGAAAGAATAATAAGGGTAAGAATCAGAAAGGTAAGAAGAAAAAATAAGGAGAGAATGATCTAGATTGCAAACAACTTTGAAAAACGGGTTGAAAAGTGGATTAGAAACGACATGGACGTTAGGTAAAATTATTTTTCCAATTACGTTAATAGTAACGATTTTACAATATACACCTGTCTTACCGCTTATCATCAGCTGGATTGAGCCGTTAATGGGGTTAATTGGCTTATCAGGTGAGGCGGCCGTTCCATTAGTGCTTGCGAATGTTTTAAATTTATATGCGGGAATCGGCGCAATCGTTAGTTTTGATTTTACAGTTAAAGAAGTATTTATTATGGCGATGATGATGTCATTTTCCCATAATTTATTCGTTGAGTCGGCGGTTGCTGCAAAGGTTGGCGTCAGATTTTCAGTTATTATTGCGGTGCGAATCGGACTTGCGATTGTATCGGCTGCTGTCATTAATCTCGTTTGGCACGGCGGACAATCTCAAGCTAAATATGGGTTCGTTCCAACTGATGGACCAGAACCAGAAGGCTGGCTGCAAATCGGTTTGGCAGGATTGGAAACGGCATTTTTCGGAATCGTTCAATTAGCATTGATCGTCATTCCGATTATGATCATCATTCAATGGATGAAGGACCGCCATTGGTTAGATTGGTTATCGAATAAGCTCACCCCGTTTACGAAAATTATCGGTGTAGAAAAAAATGCATCGACGACATTAGTGGCAGGATTAACTGTCGGACTCGCCTTTGGAGCGGGGGTTATGATTCAGGCAGCTAAAGAGGATCAAGTGTCTAAAAAAGATATGTATCTCGTTTTAATCTTTTTAGTCGCATGTCACGCGGTAGTTGAGGATACACTTATTTTTATTCCACTTGGGATTCCAGTTTGGCCACTGTTACTCATTCGGTTAACGGCAGCTATTTTATTAACGATGATTATCGCTTATTTCTGGAACCGATATGAAAGAAAAGATGCTAACATGAGAAAAGGAGCCGTCGTCAAATGACAATTAAAACAATTTTATTCGATTTAGATGGAACTTTGATTGATACGAATGAATTAATTATTGAATCTTTTAAACATACGTTGGGGCAATACGTTGATCGAGAGTTTTCTCGAGAGGAAATTATTTCGTTTATTGGTCCACCGTTAAAAGATACGTTTGAAAAAATTTTACCTGAGAAAATAGAAGAAATGATGGCGACGTATCGGGAGCATAATTTAGCTCATCATGATGCGTACGTAGAAATTTATGATGGTGTTTTTGAAACGGTTAAAGCACTGCACGAGGACGGTTATGCCATGGCGATTGTGACGACAAAGCTTCGCGAGCCAGCGATTAAAGGGTTGAAGTTGACGAACTTATATCAGTTTTTCGATGTCATTGTCGGTTTAGATGATGTAAAACATGCAAAACCAGACCCTGAGCCCGTGTTAAAAGCGATGAATGCATTAGGTGGGGAGCCTGAGTCGACGATTATGGTTGGCGATAATATGCATGATGTCTATGCTGGAAAAAATGCAGGTATGAAAACGGCGGGTGTTGCATGGTCGGCGAAAGGAAGAGATTTTATCGCATCCCTTGAGCCAGATTATATTTTAGAGCATATGTCCGATTTACGCACCATCGTTAAGGGGTGACAATATGCGCGATACGAAACGATATAAAGTTGAAGGGCCTAATTCTTTATGGCAACTTTACAAAACAGTTTCATTTTTTAAAGTGGCGAAAAATTTTATTTTCATTCAAATCGGGCGGTATACTCCTTTTGTATCAGTGAAAAACTGGATTTACCGGACGTTTTTACGGATGAAAATTGGGAAAAAAACGGCCCTCGCCTTAATGGTCATGCCCGATTTAATGTTTCCTGAAAAAATTTATATTGGAAAAAATACGATTATCGGCTTTAACACAACAATTTTAGCCCATGAATATTTAATTGAAGAGTATCGGTTAGGCGATGTTAAAATTGGTGATAACGTCATGATTGGAGCGAATAGTACGATTTTACCAGGCGTTAAAATTGGTGATGGGGCAATTGTCTCTGCAGCAACCCTCGTTAACGCCGATGTACCTCCAGGCAGTTTTGTTGGAGGCAATCCGATGCGCATTATTTATACGAAAGAAGAAATGGAAAAACGACAAAAGGATCAACACTTAAACGAGTGAGGTTCTCCTTTGTCGTTTTTCTACATAAATTTAGGAGAGGTGATTCACGTGGAAAAGTATATTATGGCGCTAGACCAAGGCACGACGAGTTCCCGAGCCATTTTGTTTAACAAAAAAGCAGAGATCGTCAGCATTGCGCAAATGGAGTTCGAGCAACATTTTCCAAAGCCAGGCTGGGTCGAGCATGATGCGAATGAAATTTGGACGTCGATGCAAGCGTGTATGACGGATGTATTGCGGAAAGCGGATATTAGCGCGAGTCAAATTGCTGGAATCGGGATAACGAATCAACGGGAAACGACGGTTGTATGGGATCGGCATACAGGGAAGCCAATTCACCGTGCGATCGTTTGGCAGTCGAGACAAACGGAAGCTATTTGTAATGAATTGAAGGAACAAAATTATGAAGGGCTGTTTCGAGAAAAGACAGGCTTGCTTATCGATCCTTATTTTTCTGGCACAAAGGTGAAATGGATTTTAGATCACGTTGAAGGAGCAAGGGAGAAAGCAGAAAACGGTGATTTACTTTTCGGAACGATTGATACGTGGCTCATTTATAAATTAACTGGAGGCGCTGCCCATGTGACGGATTATTCGAATGCGTCTCGGACATTAATGTACAATATTTACGAGCTCGATTGGGATGAAGAATTGTTAAATATTTTAGGCGTTCCGAAAAGTATGTTACCAGAAGTGAGACCTTCATCGGAAATATACGGTTACACGGTTGAGCATTTTTTCCAAGGTGAAAAGGTGCCGATTGCTGGGGCGTGTGGAGATCAGCAGGCAGCTCTATTTGGGCAAGCCTGTTTTGATAAAGGGATGGCGAAAAATACATACGGAACAGGCTGTTTTATGTTAATGAATACGGGAGAAGAAGCGGTGAAGTCAGAGCACGGCCTGTTGACGACGCTCGCTTGGGGTGTTGACGGAGAAGTCCAGTACGCCCTTGAAGGAAGTATTTTTGTCGCTGGTTCTGCGATTCAATGGTTACGCGACGGATTACGCATGTTCAAATCAGCACCAGATAGTGAAATGTACGCCACCCGAGTTGACTCAACGGACGGTGTATACGTTGTCCCAGCCTTTGTCGGACTTGGAACACCTTACTGGGATAGTAAAGCAAGGGGTGCCGTATTTGGATTAACTCGTGGCACGACGAAGGAGCATTTTATCCGAGCAACAGTAGAATCAATCGCCTATCAAACGAAAGATGTCGTCCTTGCAATGATTGAGGACGCTGGATTGGAATTGAAAAAATTACGCGTTGACGGCGGCGCGGTTAAAAATGATTTTTTAATGCAGTTTCAAAGCGATCTATTAAATGTCGATGTCGAGCGGCCAATTGTTAACGAAACGACGGCATTAGGTGCAGCATATTTAGCCGGGCTTGCTGTCGGTTATTGGAAAAATAAAAATGAAATTCATGAGCAATGGGCAATTGAACGTGTGTTTAAGCCAGAAATGGACGAAGACGAACGTAAGAAAAAATATGAAGGCTGGAAAAAAGCTGTCCGAGCAACACAAGTGTTTACGGAATAGTAGATATTAGCACTGGGGAAAGCGATAATAGTTGATTCCCAGTGTTTTTTTATAGTTTTGTGAGGGGAAGCCTTGATGTT
>CALKAL010000175.1 GCA_937983065.1 uncultured Bacillaceae bacterium
ACGAGAGCCCCAGTTTAGGTACTGCACCCAAAAAGTTAGAGTTAATCTAATTTTTTGGGGTTACAACCCTACAAGGGGCTCTCGTTCAATGAAGTAAGAAAAAACTTAATCTCAAGTTGTTCTGCTATTTACAATTCCTTATTTGCTACACAGTTCTCTAACAACAGACGCTTTTGCAATCCAACTACTTTTTATAAATCTGAAACGATACGACAGTTCCTTCATTTGGCGTACTTTCTATTGATAAACCTCTACCATATAATTGTTTTAAACGGCGGTCGATATTTAACAACCCTACACCCTTTCTTTCTTCAGGGTGACGATCCATTGAGAAAATTTGTTCAATCTCTTGAGAAGTCATACCTTTTCCATCATCCGAAACGGTAATTTCATAAAGATCATCGTTCTCCGTAATACGAATACATACCGTCCCACCTTCTAATTGCGATAATAAGCCGTGATTAATCGCATTTTCAACGAGGGGCTGAATCGTTAATGGGGGTAATTTAAAATTAATATTCGGATCAATTTCCCAATCTATTTGTACACGATCCCCAAACCGTTCTTTTTCAATATACACATACGAGCGAACGAGGTCGATTTCTCGTTTTAATGAGATAATTTGATCGACGTTTTTAAAATCAAAGCTTAACCGTAAATAATTACTAAACTCCTCTAACAACGATTGCATTTTTGAAACATCAACCATCCCAAGGGCTGCAATGGAATTCAACGTGTTGTATAGAAAATGGGGCTGAATTTGAGATTGCAACCAAGCCCCTTCCATCCGGAGCTGCTTTTCGACTGATAATTTCAAATTAATGAGGGCGCGTACCCGCATTTTTAACTCGACGGAATTTACAGGTTTCGACACATAATCATTTGCACCATATTGAAATCCTGTCATAATATCTTCTAATCGTGTTCGAGCAGTTAATAATAAAATCGGTAATTCAGAAATTGTAAAACGTTCTCTAATCCGTTGTGTTAATTCATACCCTGACATTTTAGGCATCATCACATCTGCAATAACGAGATCGTAACGAATGTTTTCTAGCTGTTTTAACGCATCTTCTGCACTTGTAACGATTGTAATGTCATAATCCTCTGTCTCAAATAAATGGATGAACACATTTAAATTCATACGGTCATCATCGACGATTAATAATTTCGGCTTCGCATCCCCATTTATTTTCTCCTCTAGATTATTAACTGATTCGGTTGTTGTCATTGCCACTTCTTTAGACTCTTCTACTATTGGGAACAGATTTTCCTCTTGTAAACCTTCCGATGCAGTCGCTAATGGTAAAGTAAAAGAAAAGACCGAGCCTTCCCCGACTGTCGAAGCAACTAATATTGTTCCACCGTGTAATTCTACTAATTGCTTACTAATGCTTAAGCCAATTCCAAAACCACCCTTTGCTTGAGCTAAATGACTGTTTCCTCGTTCATAAGGATGAAAAATTGTTTGTAATGTCTTTTCATCGATGCCAGTTCCCGTATCTTCTACATCAATACGAGCCATCTCACCCTCCAATCGAGCCCTTATCGTGATTGTTCCTTTATCGGTATATTTTACTGCATTATGCACTAAATTAAAGAGCACTTGAATAATTCGGTTTTCGTCGGCATAAACGGCTGGAAATGATTTAGAAATATCGACTTTTAATTGAATAGGTTTATTTTCTACCAAAATACGAACCATATCGATGACGCCACTTACGATTGATTGGACATTCACGGGTGTTAATTTAAGTTGAACGGTTTTCTCTTTTAACCGGGTCACATCAATTAAATCATCTAACATGAGTGACATACGCTGACTCACTTGGCTCATGATTTCTAATCGATTTTTATGTTCATGGCTCATTTCAGATGTTTTATTTTCCAAAATTGAGTTCGTTAAATTCATTATGACGTGAAGCGGGTTTCTTAATTCATGGGATGTATTTACTAAAAACTCATCTTTTCTTTCATTTTCTTGACGTAGCTTTTCTGCATACACTTTATTTTTATCGGTTGCTTTTATAAAACGACGAATCCAAAAGGCGGATAAAGCAAGAATCGCGATAATTAGATCAAACGGATAATGCATCCAGTCTGCTGAAGTATGCCGAGTCACTATAGGCCAGACAGTAGATGCAACCAAACTTAAACAAGTAATAATTAAAAAAATGAAATCTTCACTATCCTTAACCCTTTAACGAGTATTTTTATAGATAATGCTAAAGAAAAACCAATTACTATTGATAGCATGAATCGCAAAATACTAGGAACGAAGCTGTACGGCGTCACCAAAACGATTAAAGCAAATAAAATACAGTAAATCGCAAACCACCGCATTATTTTCTCTTGTTTAGAATTCGAAATTAAGTTTTTTATCATGAACGGTATAAAGGCTGCTGCACCGATATACGATAAGTAAATTGCATTCATCTGCCATTCAAAAGGAAAATCAAACCAAACAAATAATAGTTTGTCATCCGAGACGAGTACACTAATAAGCGCACAAACAATAATGATTGAAAAATAAAGTAATCCTCTATTTCTACCACCTAGGAAAAACAAAATTAAACCATATAAACCGTGTATAAGAAGAACGATGCATAATAGTAGCTGCAAACCAACAGATAAAGACGTACGAAAATCAATCGCCTCAGCAGTCCCGAAGCGAATAGCTTCTGTTATTCCACCTTCACCTATAAATGTATGATTAGAAACATGGATAACTAAATCAATTTCACTTTGATTCGGTTCGACATAGACCGAATAGGGTAAATTGCGGGCTTCGTGGAGCTCTGATTTCATAGCAGGTTGTCCATCTTTATGAACAGATTCGCCATTAATAAACACTTCTGATGCATTACGAATTTGATTCACTCGGAATGCAAAAGATTTCTCCCTCTCATCGCCTAGCAAAATTTTCAATCGATATGTACCGTAACGGAAGGACTCAAGACTTTCTTCAGAAAATGCTCCGCCCCAATTGTTTGGTGTTTCCAATAAAACTTTCTTATACGTTGATAGCTTTTCTGTCGACTCAAATTCATCAGGATGTATATGCTGCGAAGGATAAAACTCCCATTCACCGCTCAGTGGAAGCGTTTGATCATCTGTGAATTCTAAATCACGTAAATCGATTACCCCTTCTTCAACCACGATCGTTTCGGAATAATCGAATGTCGCTAAATAATTTAACCATAATAATCGAAAGGCAGTTATAACAATTAAGAAAATAACGCTAATAACTATCCATTTACGCATATTTGCTTTGAGGTTCATGACATTCTGCAACCTTTACTATTATTTTCATCACACTTAAACTAGCACTCTAAAGATTATTTTTAAAAATTTTCTAACATCACCATTATTATATAGTAATCTATGAAAAAACTATATACAGATATTGAATATAAAGAAACAAAAAATGAGCAGCTAACGGAGTAACTACTCATTTTGATGACTATTATCCAATACACAGTCCCATAAATCTTATTGTTCCTGAAGCAATAATTCCCTTAATTGATTCGTATACTTTGAGGAAGTTATATACGTTTGCCCTTCTCCGACCAAATACATCAAAGTACTTTGCTCGTTTTCCGCTCCTAGCCATAAGTGAATCGCATGGACAGGAAATCCCTCGCCATAATTAACCATGACATCATAATCTGGTTTCGTTTTGTTAATTTCAGAGTCATGTTCAACGGCCGATTTTATTGCGTTTTCAAATATTTTAATCGACTTGTTATCATCGAATGAAAAAGTAATGTCTTCATTCATCTCTCCAGCTCCATTTGATATGGATACATTGACTACTTCAATTTTCTCATCTAAAAGATCCATTGTATCACCTGCTATTTGACATCCTCCCATAAAAAATAAACCGAGAGTCAAAAATGTACAAAATAATTTTCGCATGATCCTATCCCCTTTAAACTTTTGCTGTATAGAATGGTTCGATTCTATATTTTGATAGCTTTTTTGTATTTCTTGTTTGTTTCATATGACTTATGACGTAGTTTGGAGGGAATTTACAACCGTGCACCAAAAATATTATAACTCAATACACTTGCAATTGTGTACTAGGGAAAATTAACTTTTATGAAACAGAGGATTGATGAGGGATACGGGATAATAAGGATGCCATTTCTCTAGCGAACTGAATACATCAAGTAACTTTTCTTTAAAAATGTAATACTAAAGTCCCTCGAAATTGTAAAGTTTTTCGAAAATTATCCGATATATATAATGTTCTACTAATATAATAATTTTTGAATAAGGGAGGGATAAATAATGTCAAACAATCAAAAGTCTACTGATTCGAAAAAAACATTTGGTTTCATTAGTTTAGCATTGGGAGCTGTCCTATTAATTATTGCATTTGTACGCGAATCATCCTTTGCTTCTAAGATGAACAGAGTTTTCGGAAGTGGAGAAGATGTACTTTTACTCTTGTTGTTTGGTGGCTCAATTGTTTTAATAATCGTTGGACTAATATTCATTTTTAAAAAAAGTAAATAATATCATTCTTATTTTAAAATAAGAATACTTAAAAACAACACAAAGTTTTGCACATCATGTAGCTTTATACCCAAAGGTTACATAAAAAGTTTTAGATCAATTTTTACGAACGAAGAGCCCCTATTTATAAGGGGCTCTTCCTCATTATGTCCGTCTTTATCTTTTAATTAAGGATTGACTAACTGGGTTCCTAACTCCCAGAAATAAAGTTAGCAAAGAAAGAGCGCATCTTTTTGATTGTGCTCGTTTGCTTATGAGGACTATGAAAATAAATTTTGAAATAAAGGATTGTATAAACAACTTCATTTCATCGTAATAACTATTTCGCAGCTGAGACAATCAAAAACATTGGCCTGCGAACTTCATCTTTCATTTCTGGCAACATTTCTTCAGGAGGAATTGGTTCTTTAATTCTTTTTATGTCGAAACCCGCATTAATTAACTCATTCATATACGTCGAAATTGTCCGATGATATTTTATAACCTTTTCATTTAAGAATTCTGTTTCACGTAATCCTTCAAACTGGTAATTGTCTACTGGCCAGTGCATAGGATTCCCATGGTCATCGTAATACCAATCTTGTTCATTTCGAGATGTGAAAATTGGATGCTCAACTGAAAACACAAAGGAACCTCCCAACTTTAAACAAGCATAGACCTTTTTACAGACTGTTTCAAAAGACTCCACATAATGAAAAGCTAAAGAGCTAATGACTATATCAAATTGAGAGTTAGAAAAATTAATATCTTCTATCGGGCTCTTAATATAGGATATTGAAGGATCATCTGTCATCTCACGCGCTTTTTGCAGCATTTTTTCGGATATATCTACTCCAATAACCGAACTCGCTTGCTGTTCACGAGCATAGCGGCAATGCCAACCAAAGCCACACCCTAAATCAAGCACACGTTTGTTCTTGAAGTTGGGCAAAAGTTCTTTAAATTCGTGCCACTCTCCACTACCTTCAAGCCCCTTGATAGAACGCTCCATTTTCTTATATGCTGAAAAAAAGTTTTCATCATCATATTTGTTTTGTTTCATAATTCACAACTCCTGAAAAAGATATTTAAAATCCGATAAATTAAGAATACAATGAATTTCCTATTGCTTTTTATACGATTCGTAGGCAGATTATATTACTTTTTTTAAAAAAGATTGTGATTGATGATTGTTCATTCTGCGGTCACACGTGCAATCAATCTCATGAAGTCTTCATCGACTAAAAATTATGCGAGGCATGGGGTGCGCTCCTTAAATTTAGTTATACTTCATGTCCTTCTTCATCTAAGTCGAAACAATAGTATTTTAGTTCAGAACTGTTTAGCCAATTTTCTAAAGGTATGACCCAAGGACGGAATGTTAAATAATCTCGTACTTTATCTACCGGAATAAATTTGACTTCAATGACATCTTCGTCCGGATCTTGATTAGCCGTTTTTGATACAATTTTTCCACTATAATAGATTTGTAAATATTGCCCATATTGCTCCGAAGTAAATTCAGTTATAAAAGCAGCATCAAAAATTTTAAGATCGTAACACGTTTCTTCTAGACCTTCTCTTTTAGCAGTTGTTAAAAATGTTTCACCCTTTTCCGTTGAACCTTTTGGTAGACCCCAGCCATGTTTATCTTTAATTAATAATATTTTATTATCTTCAACCACGACTACCCCACCAGCTAAATTGTGTGCCATTTTTTATCTCTCCCTTTTTCTACATTGGAATTTAAAGTGAAAACGAACTCCGCATAGTTGTAATATATTTCAGTAATCTGTTCTTTTTTCAACAGTGAAACAATGATTAATTACGATTCTCTTGTCCATTCCTTTGATTTAGTTTGCAAGTTCTGTATAATCTCTAAAGCGAGTGAATGAACCTCGTTTAATTTTTCTTCGCTAATCCATTGTTCGGTATCGTCTTTTGTATGTAGTAAATCCGACACACCAGTGCAACTGAAAGGGATGCTTGGAACTCCATTTGAGAAAAATGTATAATGATTACTTTCATACCAAGGTGAAGTCCATTGTACTGAAGGAAATTCACGTTTAAGTTCTTTTAAATTTGTTTCTAATTCATTTGAACCAGATATGAGCGTCATATTGTTCGTTCCAAGTACTTGGCCAACACCATCAAAATTCATAGCGACAATTGCATCTTGTAAACTGTTTTTGTGTTTTTGTAAGTAAATCGTATCCCCTAAACCGAGGTATTCTTCTGAGCTAAAGGCGATAAATTCAAATCCACATTGCCAGTCATCTCGCTTTGCAATTTCTTCAGCTAAAGAAAGTAAAAGCGTAACACCCGAAGCATTGTCAAACGCCCCATTAGTGTCAAACACCGTATCATAATGGGCAGTAAGAATGATTTTATCAGGTCTTTCCCCTTTTATCCTTCCAATAATATTACTTGTCTTACCTTCTGTTTTTTTACTATTAATCACGCATCTTATTGAAGCATTGGGAAGGTTATTTTTTAGTTCTAACCCCACCTCAGGAGAAACTGTAAGCGAAGGAATTGAAAAATCCCAGTCATTTATTATCGGTAAATTATTTTCTTTTTCCATTCTGACAAAAATGATCGCTGAGGGCTTTTTTTCTTCGAGTAGCCGAATAGTTTGTTGGTGATGCTCAGGATTATATATTGTAAACCCTTTTGGGACATAATTTTCTTTTGACAATTCTCCATATAAAAATGCTATTTTACCTTCTAAATTAGGTGCCAAAGTGAGTTCTTCTATAGTGCAAAGAGGGACAATTTCACCAGAAACATTACAAGGCTCGGAAAAATTATTACCCTTTGCCTCTAAACGTTTTCCATTCAACTCTACAAAGGCCTCTTCCAATTGCCAATCAGGTACTTCGAATTCTTGTGTTTCGACGTCCAAACCATGATTTTTAAATACTGTTTCAATATAATTTGATGCGACGTGATTTGCCTCTGTTCCGACTGGGCGGCAGCCAATTTCATTTGATAGTGTCCTAAAGTGTTTCATTAAAGTTTCTTGCATATTCCTAATTCCCCCTATGTTGCTCGAATAAAGCTTGTCCTTTAATAGTTTAAATTCAACAAAAAGAAGCGATAATCCTTTTTGAATTATCGCACTCGCGGAACTAGAACCGTCACCTGAACTATTTACTTTACTCGTATAAACATATCTCAAACTGGATATGACAATATTCTGTATTGCAGAAGACACTTATTGAAATCCCTGAAATCACATATAGCCCATCAATAAGTGGTTACGCAGGTGAACCAATAGCAAAATGGATAGTGGAATAAAAAACGAGAAAATTTATACAACATCGCTTCGCTGATAAATTAAAAGAAGAATACCTATTCTTATACTGCCACGCCATTTTCTATTATGTAACACGAATCTATTTTTTTAAAAAAGGCTAAGCCACATTCCACAGTTTTTCTAAAAATACATTAATATCAGTGGTGGATTAAAAATAAAAACCCGGAAATAATTTAATCTATTTTTAAATCATTTCCGGATCTGAAGAAATTGCAATTTTTTAAATGCTACACTTTC
>CALKAL010000176.1 GCA_937983065.1 uncultured Bacillaceae bacterium
GATTCTTTATATAAAAAATATAGATTTGCTTTTATATTATTTAACATGATGAGTCACCTCTTCTTTCGTTAAATGAATAAATAAATCTTGCACCGAGCTTCGTTCAACCTCTAAATTAAGAGCTTTAGCTTCCTCTTCATTTAATTGATCACCGTAAATAATCGCCGATTTTGATCCAAACATTTCTGTTACATGAATGACGTTTTTATCTTTTATAAATTCACTTACCACGTCTTTTTTACCACTAATTAATAAATGATTTTCTACTAAATCGGTCGTTTTTTCATGAAGTAATAATTCTCCATCATGAATAATGACGACTTCTTCAAATAATTGACTCACTTCATCTATTAAGTGCGTTGAGAAAATAAACATGCGAGGATTTTCTTCATATTCTTTTAAAAGCAAATCATAAAATGTCGAACGAAATGACGCATCAAGCCCAATATACGGCTCATCAAAAACAGTAATAGGTGCGTTACTCGATAAACCGACAATAATACCTAAAGCCGAGTACATCCCTTTAGATAATGCCTTTACCTTTTTGCGTTCATCTAATTTAAATAAATTTAACAATTCCTTTGCTTTTTTATTGTCCCAATTTGGGTAATAATAGCTGGAAACCTTCAACACATCTTGAATGCGGAATTTCTCTTTGAAATTTTGACTTTCTTCGATAAAACAAATTTGTTTCATCAGTTCAAGATCATTAAACGGATTTTTCCCATTGATTAATATTTCACCTGAAGTCGATTGAAAATAGCCCGATAACATGCGCATTAAAGTCGTTTTACCTGCTCCATTTTTCCCAAGCAAACCGATAATTTTATTTCCCTCTAACGTTAAATTTAAGCCATTGATCGCGGTGTGATTTCCGTAATTTTTATAAAGATTTTTAATTTCAATTTTCATCTTTGATACCCTCCTTCAATAGCTTCATTAGCTGGTCAAAATCAATCCCGATTCTCTTTGCTTCTTGAATAATCGGAGTGACGTATTGTTCTTTAAACTGATTACGCTTTTTTTCTAAAATAATCTCCCGCGCATTGTCTGAAACAAACATCCCAACACCTCTTTTTTTAAATAATATCCCTTCATCGACGAGCAAATTGACTCCCTTAGCAGCTGTTGCTGGATTGATTTGATAGTACTTTGCAATTTCATTCGTCGATGGTACCCGTTCGCCTACCTGTAATGATTGCTCTAATATATTTGTTTCAATTAATTCGGCGATTTGTAAAAAAATCGGTTGATCATCTTTTAGCTGAGCCATTTTTAGTCCACCACCTAATCGGTTAGTTACTCTTGTGATTAACCATATAACAGATTAGCTTATTATGCAATAGTTTTTTATCATCATTTTAAATCTTTTTCATATATATGAATTAGTGATGGTGTGGTAAATGCCTAATTACGTTCATGAATTTCTACAGCATAGAAAGAGGTGGTTTTATTTGGCCGTCATTGCATACAATCAAGCACATTTAGAAGAATTAGCGAGACTGATGCGGGCAGAAGCAGAGGGTGATGGACAATTAGGGATGCTTTTAGTCGGCAATGTCGGTGTCAATCGAGTTATTGCGGATTGTCTAGATTTTATGAATATCGATGATTTAATGGACATGATTTATCAGTCGCCAGGTGGGTTTGAAGCGGTACAAGATTCGTATTTTTATCAAGCGGCAAGGAATCAAGATGTTCAATTGGCAAGAAGGGTCGTCATGGGTGAAAGATTCGATCCCGCTGAGTATTCATTATGGTTCTTCCGTCCTGAGGGAGCTTGTCCACCTCAATGGTTCGGACAATGGAACTCGGGAAGATACAAATCTCACTGTTTTTATAATCCGCTTCCATCTGATTGTCCTAGAGTATATTAACTGAAGGAGTGATGATTGTTGGATCAATCAAAGGGTAAAGAAGAACGGGGCTACCAACAAACGTCCCCAGCGACTCAGCAAAAAATGGCGAGCCAAGGGGGGAAAACGAGTTGGCCATCGCAAAAAACGCCAACGGGAGGATATGGTGGCTATTATTCACAAGGGATGCCAAGTATGAGCGGTCAAAACCTATACAGCAATAATCCATACGGAATGACTGGTCAACAAGCTGGATTCGGACAAATGATGCCACAACAGACAGGAGTTAGTCCATCGATGGTGCCGAGTGGTGGATTTCAATCGGGGCAGATGCCAAGTGCGGGAATGGGAATGGGGATGCCCCAGCAAATGACACAACAAATGCCGATGACTCCACAAATGCCATCAGGTGGACCGATGTTTCCAGGCGCGATCGGGCAGGCGCCTCGTGAAAGGTCGTACATTGAAAATATATTACGACTGAATCGTGGAAAACGGGTGAGAGCTTATTTCACTTATGAAAATAACGAACAGTGGAATGCGAAAACGTTCACCGGTATTTTACAAGAGGCTGGAAAGGATCATCTCGTTATTGCTGATCCGCAATCTGGCAAATGGTATTTACTACTCATGATTTACTTAGATTATGTCGAATTTGATGAACAGATAGAATACGAATACCCATTTGCATAAAAAATAGGCAGCTTTTCAATTAAGCTGCCTATTTTCTTTACACTTTTTCTACTTGTAACTTTTTATTAAAAAGCTTCTTCAAACTGGAGTTCAAATGTGTGATTTCTTGGTTCTTGATCATTTAAAATAACGTCATAAACGATAAATAGCCTGCCAGATTTATTTTCTATCCCTTTTATATATTCCATTCGATGGGTCGTTGTTTCCATTCGAAAGGAGCCATATTGGTGCTGATAAACGGACTCTGTCGGCGCACCAATTTTAAACACTTGATGCACCCGAACGGCTCCATCCCGTTTTAACGTAATCCGATCATCATATATAATGATCGTCGTTGAAACCATTCCTGCCCCTTCCATATCTTCTTCATATTTAATCATATGAACGCCATTTCCTTTTCGAAGGGTCCCTTTTTCAGTCTGATGAATGATTTCACTTCCTCCTTCATCTTCTATTTCTGTATAAATGTTAATTTCTATATTTAATAATTTATTTGACAACGGAATCGTCCTTTCTAGTAGCTTTGACTAAATCTTTTAGTTTCTCAAATCTCCCTGCTCCAAGTTATTATACAAAACTGCGAATACAAAGAGAAGTCGAATGATGTTTAAATTCATCGTGTTTTCACCATACTAAAATTGACGGTTGAAAGACTACAAGCAGCAGGAGAGATTCGATGAAAAAACTAGCGATCATTGTTATATGCGGTTTCGTTTTCATGTTAACTGTAGGAGGCGTTATTTTAACCTACTCTTATATACAAGGACCTCCCGAATTTGATTTAGATGAAAATACGGTTATTTACGATACGAATGACGAAGTGCTTTCAATCAAACAAGGGATTCAAAACCGACTTTGGGTTTCTTTAGATGAGATTTCTCCGTATGTTGTCGATGCGTTTATTAGTGCTGAGGACCAACATTTTTACAATCATTTCGGCTTTGATTTTATCCGTATCGGTGGAGCGATGTTAAATAATATTAAAGCGATGAGTCGGGTGGAAGGCGCAAGCACGATTACCCAGCAATACGCACGGAATATTTTTCTCACCCATGATAAAACGTGGCGAAGAAAAATTCAAGAGGCATTGATCGCTCTTAGACTAGAAATGTTTCAATCAAAGGATGATATATTAGAAGGTTATTTAAATACGATTTATTTCGGTCACGGTCAATACGGCATTGAAGCAGCGAGTCTCTATTATTTTGACAAAAAGGCAGATGAATTAACGGTTGCTGAAGCTGCATTAATTGCTGGTATTCCAAAAGGGCCATCTATTTATTCACCGATTATTTCAGAGGAAAATGCATCTCATCGACAGCAGTGGATTTTAGAAAGAATGCATGAGCTTGGAAAAATTGATGAAGAACAGTTAAATGAAGCGCTGGAAAAAGACGTTCCGATTACACAAACCGTTGCGAATGACCCTCACCCAATTGGAAAATATGCAACCGACTATGCCATTGGAGAGGCTGCTAACATATTAGGTAAGACTAGAGAAGAGATTGAAGTTGAAGGCTATGAAATTTATACGACGATTGATTATAACGTTCAAAAGCATTTAGAAGAGACGATTGAAGAAGGAATGCCAACTGATTCTGAATTACAAATTGGCGCGATGACGATCGAGCCACATACGGGAAAAATTGTCGGACTACAAGGGGGAAGAAATTTTGATGAAAGCCCCTTTAATCGAGCGACTCAAGCAAAAAGGCAAGCGGGATCAACATTCAAGCCGTTTCTTTATTATGCAGCGTTAATTTACGGTTTTACTCCTTCAACCGCCTTAGAGAGCTATCCAACTACGTTTACGTTAGAGGACGGAACTGTATACGCTCCGACGAATTATCAAGAATACTACGCTGATGAACCGATTACCCTCGCTCAGGCGGTTGCTTTATCAGATAATATTTATGCCGTAAAAACGAATCAATTAATCGGTCCTGAAAATCTAGTCGAGGCGGCAAAAACGTTCGGAATTGAAAGTGATTTACCACCTTATCTATCATTAGCCCTCGGAGCAAGCTCAGTTTCAGTCTATGAAATGGCAAAAAGCTTTAGCGTTTTAGCGAATGATGGCATGTCTGTCGAACCGTATGTCATTGAAAAGATTGTTGATAAAAATGGAACTATCGTTTTTGAACATGAAAAAGAGGAATCAACCCGAATTCTTGATGAGAACTATGCCTTCGTTTTAACCCATTTGATGAAAGGGATGTTTAATGAAAAATTAAACGGTTATATGCGGGTGACTGGGGCATCTGTAGCGCATCGTTTAACGAGGGAATATGCCGGAAAATCGGGAACGACAGAAAGTGATGCATGGATGGTCGGATATACGCCAAATTATACGACGGCGATTTGGACAGGCTATGATGATAATCGTAAGCATGAAAGTGTGCTCGATGAACGGCATGCGAAGGAAATATGGGCAACTCATATGGAAAAAATTCATGAAGAAGAGCCTGTGATTGATTTTCGTATTCCAGCTAATGTAATCGGCTTAAATGTTGATCCTATATCTGGAAAATTAGCAGGACCCGCTTGTGAGGATAGAAGTGTTTTAATGTATTATATAAACGGTACTGAACCGACAGAAGTTTG
>CALKAL010000177.1 GCA_937983065.1 uncultured Bacillaceae bacterium
AAAAATCTATGAAATAAAATTTTAATATTTTTGCTCATAAACTGAAAGCTTCATTAATATAAATTTCATAAGAAGATTATCTATTCATTATATAAACAGTCTTGCGATAGATGGATCTTCATTAGTGAGGGGGGAAGATGTATGTCCAATTTGTTTAAAGGACGTTTGCTTTTTTCGTTCGTATTATTGTTTCTAATCATGTTTGTTGTTGCATGTGGAGCGGATGAAGCGCCAATTGACAATGGGGCAGAGGATCCTGATTCGACTGAAGATGAGCAGACAGATGATGAGACGGAAGATCAAGAGGAAGAACCATCCAGTGATGGGGAACTCAGTGGGACCCTTGAAATTCAATATTTTGTCGGTGGTTATGGGGATGCATGGTGGAAGGATGTTATTGCAGATTTCCAAGCGGCTCACCCTGATTTAGAAATTATTGAACATGCAGGGCCAAATATTAATGAAGAAATGCGTTCGCGCTGGGTTTCAGGAAATCCACCAGATGTCGTTTATATTGACGGGGCAGGATCAAGTGAAACGCAAATGGTTGAAGATGGCCAGCTAATGAATTTAACGGAGTGGGCGCAAACGATTATGCTTGAGGACGGTTCACCGCTAGTAGAAAATTTCATCGCAGAGCCTTCAACCTACGATGGAGAGCTTTACAGTTTACCGTTAGTGTTCGATGCGTGGGGCACGTGGTACAACATGTCACTTTTTGAGGAAAATGGCTATGAGGTTCCAACAGATTTTGATAGTTTCATGGACGTGATGGGTGAAATTCAAAGTAATGAAGGAATCGCGCCGTTTGTTACGACTGGGCAATATCCTTACTATTTCTCTCGAGGCATGCTTTATCCGGCCTTTGCTGCATACGGTGGCAATGAATTACTTGCCGATATTATTACTGGTGCTGAAGGGGCTTGGGAAACAGAAGAAGCAAGAGAAATTATGAATCATGTCGTTGAGATGGTAGAAGCGGGATATGTTGATTCAGGAGTTGGAGCTTTTAATCATACGCAATCTCAAATGAACTTTATTTTAGGTGAAAATGCATTTATCCCAGTCGGTTTTTGGTTACCGAATGAGATGGCCAATGATACGCCAGATGATTTTCAGTTTGGCTATATTCCTTCGCCGATGAATCGTGCTGGAGAACCGATGGCGATTGTACCTGATTTAAGACCGCTTGCGATTGCTGAGGATGCAGAAAATCCAGAAGCGGCTAAAGCGTTTGTCGACTTTGTCTTTACGCGGGAAAATGCGCAACTCTTTTCTGGGTATACAGGGGCGATTATGAACGTTCAAGGTGTTGATTTATCGGAAAATCCAGACGTGCCTGATTATCTCATTCGTGCCAATGAAATGATTAATGATCCAGAACTCGTGCAAATTTATTATATGCCTCATCCGATGAGTGCTGATTTGGAAACGCCGATAAGTGATGCCCTTGTTTCCTTACTACTCGGGAACATGACAGCAGAAGAATTTATCGAAGCAGCAGAAGAAGCAGCGGCAGATTATCGAGGCGAATAAATAAATTGACTATGTGGGATGTAGTATCGTGCTACATTCCATATAGTTATTTCCTTTTAAGACAAGTCCTTTAATGAAAAGAGGGGTAAAAATGGTCCAAAGTAAGAAACAAAAATATATCTTCCTAGCCTTTTGCTTAGTCCCAACGTTCATTATGTTTGCTATTTTTACCCTTTATCCGTTATTTAACGGGCTTTATTTTTCATTGTTTGAATGGTCTGGCGCCTCGCAAACCCGAGAATTTGTCGGCTTTGATAATTACTTAAAACTATTTAACGACAGCATTATTCCAAAGACAATTTGGCATGATTATTTTCTCGTTGTGACGAAAGTGATTGGCATTATGGCGATTGCGATGTATGTCGCCGTAGCCCTCATGCAATTAAAAATAAAAGAAGCGCCCTTTTACCGAATCGTCTTCTTTTTCCCAAACATTATGTCTGTTGTTGTCATCGGAATTTTATGGATGTTCATTTACAATCCGAGCTTAGGGTTAATTAATTCAGGACTTGAGAAAATTGGATTAGAAAGCTGGGCCCGTCCGTGGTTAGGTGATGAAAATTGGGCACTGCCAAGCCTTGTTCTTCCATCAGTTTGGGCAGGAATCGGTTTATTTATGCTCCTTCTTATGGGAGGCATTGCGAACATTTCAAAAAGCTATTATGAAGCGGCTCAAATTGACGGCGCTACAGAATGGCAACAGTTTAAACATGTGACACTGCCCCTCATTTGGCCACAAATAAAAATATCAATTCTTTACATCGTCATTACGACATTAAATGGCTCATTCATTATCGTTCAAGTCATGACAGGAGGCGGGCCAAATAATGCGACACATGTAATGGGTTCTTATTTGTACCAGCAAGCCTTTAGACAGTACAACTTCGGTTACGGTGCAACGATTGGGGTTATGATTTTAGTTTTATCATTAATTACAGTATTGTTATTGCAATTTTTACTCCGTAGAGAAAAAGTGGAGTATTAGGGGGCGAGTCGTATGAGGCGAACAGTAGGAGAAATGATTGCACGGACGGGAATACGAATACCGTTAATCGTTTGGTCAATCGCGGTCATTTATCCGATCTTTTGGATGTTTTTAGGCGCATTTAAATCGAACGCAGAAATATATGCCAATCCGTGGGGCCTCCCCGAGACATTTAATTTCGGAAACTTCGTGACGGCTTGGACGGACTATAATCTCAATACGAGTATTTTTAATAGCTTTATAGTGACGCTATTCGGTGCCGTCCTCTGTTTAATATTAGCGATTCCAACTGCCTATGCGCTTGAGCGAGTTCGTTTTCGCGGCAGTCACAGCTTATTTATTTTATACATATCCGCAATGATGATTCCGATGGTGCTCGGCTGGATTCCTCTTTTCTTTTTACTCGCACAGCTCAATTTATTAGATAATATTTTCGGGCTTGGCGTGGTCTATGCGGTATCCCAGCTCCCGTTTACCATTTTCGTACTGACGAGCTTTATGGGTACAATTCCGAAATCACTGGAAGAATCCGCTGCCATTGATGGAATGTCGCCATACGGCATTCTATGGAAAATTGTCACCCCCTTAACGACATCTGGCATTATTACAGTGACAATCATGAA
>CALKAL010000178.1 GCA_937983065.1 uncultured Bacillaceae bacterium
TCGTTAATCGTTCATGAAATAGAGATAATACTTCATTATAATCATCCAACTCCTGTTCTAATTGAGTGACATACTCTCTTTCTTTTGTAGTTGAAATTTCCGTCAAAGCAAAATAACCACCTACTAAAAGAATAAGCATTAAAACAACGGATTGTTGGAACAGCCCTTTTCTAATGAGTTTACGCCATTCGAACGTAAAACTATGCCAGGTTAACCCTTTTCGAATTGACGTCAATCTATCACGGAATGGTTTTTTAATCGCTTCACTACTGAATAATTTAATCTCCTTTTCTCGCAAAATAATAGCAAAGAAAATAAATAGACCGCTCCAAATAACAGCTAATAAAGGGTAAAGCCAATCTGTACGACTAGGAAACTCGGATAAAATCAGATCAAATTGATAAAAATGAAACGGATTGAAAACAGTTTGCAATGCAGGCAGCAATTCCGTTAGTATAATACCGATTGCTAGCAAAGGAATTAAATATAAATAGACAGTAAACGTATGATGAAACCATTTACTAATTAAAAATACTAGACTAAAAGTGATGAGCATCGCACAAATAAAAAGCACTATTGCCCGAATAAGCATCTCTTGAACCGGTATGATCATTAAAGCATCATCCTCAAACAACATTTGAGGAAATAAAAACTGGTGCTCAACTGGACTGAAAAAATACGTCAAAATATATGTAAAACCAATGACACCGATAATAAATAAACATATGACAACGGTTAAACTTAAAAATTTTCCGATAACTAATTGCCAATTTTGTATCGGTTGTGTTCGTAACGTCGCCCAAGTATTTTGTTCCTTTTCAGTAGAAATTGTTTGACCGAAAAATAAAAGTAACAATACAATACCTACGAAGCTAAAAAGTAATTTACTTACCTGGTTAAGAAAAAGGGAAAAGGATAGCGGATACGTTTCATCCTCATACTCTAATTGATTTTCGATCATCCATTCATTTTTCGCTATAGCGACTTCTAGGTCCGTTCCAGTTAAACTATGAAACTCGCCTCCCGCATTTAAATACGTCGTTAATGATTGAAGAAAATCTCTTTCAGAATAAGGATACTCACTCCATCGTTTATTGTGAATCGTTGAATACCAATCAATTATTTCAGAACTCATTTCTTCAAGATGGGGGAAAATAGCTTCTTCATGGGGTGTTAATGACTCGTCTTTGCGCTTATCAATTAATTGAAGCAAACCCGCACTTATTTCAGTTCTCACGTTAGAAATCGATGAAATCGCACGGTCACTCATCCCATCATACTCACGATAGTTTTGAATATAAAGAAATGAAGTCACGAGTATAATAATTAAAAATAACCATATTAATTTTTTCTGCTTCCAAATTTTCTTCAATTCAAAGAAAAAAATGTTCATTGGCTTACATCCTTTTTATTAAAAATCTCCTGGTAGCGGTCTTCTGATCCAATGACTTTTTTCTGGATATCTAATAACTCAATATTTTGCTTCATTAATTCAAGCACGATATCGTTTAAAGATACTTCTTTTAAATGAAATGAGACAAAATCATCTCCTGTTTCAATAACTGTTACATCTAAATTTAATAAGAGTTCAGTTACTTGAGCAGGATTATCTACGAAAAACTCATAGTTAATCTTTTTTAATTCCGTTAAATCTTCCTTGATTAACTGGCCGTCCTTTAAAAATAAGATGTTTGATGTTACCCGATCGATTTCCGATAAATTATGGGATGAAAGTAATATCGTTGTTCCTTCTTCATACAGTTCGACCAACAAATTTCTCACTCTAATCGCACTCGTTGGGTCGAGGCCATTCAGTGGTTCATCTAAAATTAAAAGCTCTGGTTCGTTTAAAATAGCCATCGTTAAAAGGAGATGTTGTTTCATACCTAAAGAATATTTTCCGACCCGTTTATTTAAATAACTATCCATACCTACTCGTTCAGCGGTCTTTATAATTTGCGCCTTGGATAGACCTTGAACATTAGCTATAAATTGAAGATGATCATAACCCGTTAAATAATCATAGAGAACTGAATTATCTTGCATGTATGATACATTCTTAAAAATTTGGGGATTTTGATTCGATTCATTTAATATCGTCACTTGACCTTCATCTGCCTCAACTAAATTCGTAATAATATTTAATAACGTTGATTTTCCCGAACCGTTCGGACCTACTAACGCAACAATTTGCGGTTCTTCAATTGTAAATGAAATATTGTTCAATACGCGCTGTTTCCCGTACGATTTGTGAATTTCTTGAACAGCTAGAATCATCTCATACTCCCTCCCTTAAAAATTATAATAAACTGGATTTCTTTTATTTTTCATAATTTTACTACAAAACACACAAAATAAAAGACCTTCTCATAAAGGATTGTAAAATTAATTTACATCCCCATGATGAAGGTCTATTAATTACTATTGCTTTTTCGTACGTCATTTCACTTTTTTCGTACTAATAAACTTTCTTTCATCGCTTTCTTTACGCTTCTTTTTCCGATTCATTCCAACAACTTCAAAATCAATCGCTCGTTCGTCAATATTCGTACTAATACAGCGTACGCGTAACTCGTCACCAATCCGAAAGACATTCCCTGTTCTCTCACCAATCATCGCTTGATGTTTTTCGTCATAATGATAATAATCATCGGTTAAATAACTAACGTGAACTAGCCCTTCAATCGTATTTTCAAGTTCTACAAAAATTCCGAAGTTAGTAATTGAACTAATGATCGCATCGAATTCTTCACCAATTTTTTGCGTCATAAATTCGGTCTTCTTCAAATCATCCGTTTCCCGCTCCGCATCGACTGCACGCCGTTCCATTTCCGATGTATGTCTGGCGATGTCTGGCAGTTTATCCTTCCAATGATCTTGTGTATTTTCACTTAAATCACCGTTTAATAAATACGTCCGAACTAAACGGTGAACGATTAAATCTGGATAGCGACGGATTGGTGATGTAAAATGGGTATAAAAATTCGTTGCCAATCCGAAATGGCCAACACTTTCAGGAGCATATCGAGCCTGTTTCATCGAACGTAACATCATTTTCGAAATAACTAAATCTTCTTTTTGGCCGCGTACTTCTTCAAGCACAGTTTGTAATGCTTTCGGATGAATGCTGTCGACTTTTCCTTTAATTCGATAACCCATATTGGCGATAAACTCAAAGAAATTTTGTAATTTGCCTTCATCAGGGTCCTCGTGAATCCGATGAATGAACGGAACTTCCATCCAATGAAAATGCTCGGCAATCGTTTCATTGGCACAAAGCATAAATTCTTCAATTAACTTTTCAGCAACGCCTCGCTCTCGTAAAACGACATCAGTCGGCGTCCCATCCTCATCGACGAGTACTTGCGCTTCTTTAAAGTCAAAATCAATGGCGCCTCGGCCCATCCGCTTCTGTCGTAAAATTGCTGCAAGCTCCCCCATCGCTTCGAAAAATGGAACGAGTTCTTTATATTTTTCCTTCGTCTCCGCATCGTCATCTTGTAAAATTTTATTCACCGCATCATAAGTCATTCGCTCCGTCGTTTTTATAACCGCTTCAAAAATATCATGGTTAACGACTTCACCATGCTCGTTAATTTCCATTTCACAACTAATCGTTAACCGATCGACTTGAGGATTTAACGAACAAATGCCATTTGATAGACGGTGCGGAATCATCGGTACAACCCGGTCTGTTAAATACGTACTCGTTGATCTTTCAAACGCTTCTTTATCCATCGGGGAGCCTTCTGTAATGTAATAACTCACATCAGCAATATAGACGCCTAATAAATAATTACCGTTATCTAGCTTTTCAACCCGAACAGCATCGTCTAAATCTTTCGCATCCGCTCCGTCAATCGTTACAATCGTTTTATCGCGCAGATCTCGTCTACCCTTTAATTCTTCGGGCGTCACTTCATCGGGAATTGAATTGGCATGTTCAATCGTCGCCTCGTCAAATTTTGCTTTGATACCATGCTTATGAATGATCGCTAAAATATCAATGCCGGGATCATTTTTATGACCTAAAATATCAATGACTTCCCCTTCCGCACTTTTTAACGCGGTCGGGTATTCCGTAATTTTAACAATAACTTTATGGCCATCAATCGCGCCTTTCGTATTCCCTTCCCGAATAAAAATATCATTCGGAATCCGTTTATCATCAACTATGACAAATCCAAATTTACCATGATCCTGATACGTCCCAACAATCGGTGCGTCACTTCTTTCAACGATTCGAATGACAACCCCTTCAGGCCGGTTTCCATCAAAGGACGCCTTCTCAATACGAACGAGAACTTTATCACCATTCATCGCCGAATTTAAGTCGTTTTGATGAATATAAATGTCCTTTTGGTCTTCATCATCAGGAATTAAAAATGCAAATCCCTTTGCATGCATTTGAATGCGACCACGGATTAAATTCATTTTTTCAGGTAGCCCGTAGCGATTTTTTCGAGTTCGAACGAGTTCACCGTCATTTTCAAGATCATTTAATGCTTTAATGAGTATTTGTAATTGTTCAGCGCTATCAGCTTCAAATAATTCTTTTAATTCATCGATTCCTAAAGGTTTTGATGCTTCTTCGTTAAAAAAATTTCTTAATGTTTGTTTCATTTCTTCCACGTTCGTCACCTCCACTTATTACTCTGCCCAATCTAACGTTTCTAAAAATTGATAAATATCTTCATGCACCTTATCTTTATAATTGCTCAATGTAATGACATGGGGTGCACCTTCATAATAGATGATATCTTTTTGGTCGGATTCAATTTTTTCATAAATATATGTCGCACTCTCTTTATTAATCATCTTGTCATCACCCGCTTGTAAAACGAGTGCGGGTGCGTAAATAAATTCAATCTGTTTTTGTACTTCTTCGATAAATTCCTTTAAAGATTGAAAAAGGGGATCGAGCTCGGCTACAACTTGTTCAACTTCTTCATCAATTTGTTCCTTTTCTTTACCTTCTAATCGTTTATAATCTGATGCAAAAATTTTAAAACCGTTTAATAATCGATCTCTATTATCGAAAAAAGCAGGCGCACATATAGGTATGACTGCTTTCACTGGATTTTCAGCGGCTAATTTTAACGACAGCCCACCACCTAATGATAATCCAGCAACAGCGATTTCTTCATAGCCTAACTCTTTTAAATGGTGATAGCCTTGAAGCGCACCTTCCCACCAGTCCCATACATTCGTTTTCACTAATTGTTCAGGCTCAACACCGTGACCTTTAAAGATCGGAGCATGGCTCGTGTAACCTTTCTTTTGTAAAAAGCGCCCGAGCATTCGAACATCCGCAGAATGACCAGTAAAACCGTGTAAAAGTAATACAGCCCGTTTTCCAGCCTCAAATGTGAATGGTGTCGGTTTTTTTATTTGCATGAATCATTCTCTCCTCTTTTTACCGTATCTGCTTATAGTTTTCCTATTTTTATTAAGTGTAATCATTTTCGACATAAAAAAACAGTAAGTGCTAACTCACTGTCCATTATACATGAAAATTTTTCCGGTTACGTTAAATAGCATTCGAAATAATAGCAAGTCGATATATTATTTTTCAGGTCCCCATTCTTATCGGACAAATCTT
>CALKAL010000179.1 GCA_937983065.1 uncultured Bacillaceae bacterium
GCTCTACTTCACCGATCGATTGTAAATAGTCTAATTGCCCAATCGTTTCAGACATCGTTAAACCGAATTGGGTTTCATAATGTCTAGGAAAGAGTCGCCTACAAATTTGCAAAGGAGACAACGGCTTTTCCCTCAACCAATTAAGCACTTTTCTCGCTCGCGATTCTTGCTTTAGAAGTCGTTCATGAATAATTTCCTCATGATTAGAAAATATATCTCCGTGCCCTGGTAAAATCGTTTTCACAGGGAATTTTAATATATGTTTCATTGAATTCCGATATTTTAATAATGGTTTCGGACGCTCTTCCCCTATTTTAAGTGGTGGCTCTAATAAAGGATTAGATGAAATATGTTTTAATAAGAAGTCACCACCGATTAACACCCCTGTCTTTTCATCGAGAAAGGATAAATGACTTTCTGCATGACCTGGCGTTTCAATGACGAGAAAAGATGGTAAACCAGGAATACGGTCACCTTCTTTTAAAAATTTCGTTAAGCTTCCAGAAGCACCGTATTTTAAGGCGCCCTGCACTGTCCTCTCAACAATATGACGATATTGATTAGGAACGCGCCATTCGTCATATAATCGATTGAAATATTGCAAATAGTGATTTAAATATTTTTCATCTTTCGTTAACCAATAATGAACTATTTCATGACCATAAATTTCATCTACATTGTTTAATCGTTCAAGCAATCCAGTATGATCGGGATGATGGTGGGTTAAAACGACTCGTTTAATGTCGGTTGGATTTAAATTAATTTTCTTCAATTCATTAACAAATACGCTCCACGCTTCATCCGTATTAACCCCTGCATCAAACATCGTAACATGTTCACCAATATGGACATAAATATGAACATCTCCTACTTCATAAGGAGTTGGAATTGTAATTTGGTGAAAATCTTTTGTTGTCATAGTAATCCTCCAGACTTCAAAAATGAATGACTATTCATTTTATTATACTACAAAAAAATTAATTGAACCAACTTAATTACAGCATGCATCACCCTCATTGACTTTTAAAGCTAATTCAATGACAATCATTAAAGGGAAAGGATTACTGGTTGAGACAATTTACGAAAGCTTAAATGGGGTGTTTTAATGAAAATTTTTGCACATCGGGGAGCGAGTAGATATGCACCAGAAAATACGATGCCAGCTTTTAAACTTGCTGAAAAACAAGGTGCTGATGGCGTTGAATTAGACCTACAGCTAACAAAAGACAATATCCCTGTTATATTCCACGATGAAAAAATAAAGCGAACGACAAATGGAGTCGGCTTTATTAAGGATTATACATTTAAAGAGCTACAGCAATTTGATGCGGGCTCTTGGTTTAATAGAGCATTTAAAGATACAAAAATAATTTCTTTTACAGAATTTCTTGAATGGTTTGTCGATACGAAATTACTACTGAATGCGGAATTAAAAACAAACGTGTTTGACTATCGTGGCATTGAAGAGATTGTTTTACATCAAATTGAAAAATACGATATTAAAGACCGAACGACGGTATCAAGCTTTAATGAAAAATCAATCGAACGAGCTAGAAAATTAGATTCTAACATCCAGCTTGCTTGGCTAACGAGTAGAGCTATCCCAGAGATTGATCGATTTTTAAATCATATCGGTGCTAATCAAATTCATATTAAAACGAGTTTGGTCCCATCTCGAATGGTTAATTTTCTAAATGACCAACAAATCCCCTTCCGTGTGTATACTGTTAACCGTCCGATTCATTTTAGACGAGCATTACAGTTTAATGCAGAAGGAATATTTACCGACTTACCCGATGTGATGAGACAATTAATATCGACCTCACAGGCATAAGGAGCAAGATACAATGACAAAAAGAAAATTATTCGAACCGATTAAAATAAAAAATGTTCAATTAAAAAACCGAATTGTAATGTCACCGATGTGTATGTATTCTTCTGAACGAAATGATGGAATGGTTACTCCTTTTCATATGACTCATTATGAAAGTCGAGCCATTGGACAAACAGGACTTATTATGATTGAAGCAACCGCTGTCGTACCTGAAGGAAGAATCACTGACCAAGATTTAGGGATTTGGTCAGATGAACATATAGAAGGTTTAAAACAATTGACATCACGAATTCATGATCACGGAGCAAAAGCAGCTATTCAGCTTGCTCATGCTGGTAGAAAAGCAAATTTAGAAAGTGATATATTTGCTCCAAGTCCGATTTCCTTTAATGAACGGATGAAAACACCGTTAGAGATGTCGCAAAAAGAAATACATGAAACGATTGCTGCATTTAAAAAAGGAGCTATTCGCGCGAAAGAAAGCCGTTTTGATATGATTGAAATTCACGGAGCCCACGGTTATTTGATTAATCAGTTTTTATCTCCCCTCTCTAATAAACGGACCGATCAATACGGTGGAAACCGAGAAAACCGCTATCGTTTGCTAGCTGAAATCATTGATGCTGTCAAAGAAGTTTGGGACGGGCCATTATTCGTTCGTATTTCCGCCAATGAATATGACGAAAATGGAAATACGTTTGATGATATGATTTATTTTGCAAAGGAAATGAAAAAACAAGGTGTGGACTTAATCGATTGCAGTTCAGGGGCAATTGTTCCAGCGAAAATAAATGCTTTTCCAGGATATCAAGTCCCCTATGCGGAAAATATTAAAAAAGAAGCCGATATTTTAACGGGTGCAGTCGGACTTATTACGACGGGTGTACAAGCTGAGGAAATTTTACAAAATAATCGAGCTGATCTTATTTTCATCGGCAGGCCCCTTTTAAAAAACCCATATTGGGCAAAACAAGCTGCAGATGAATTAAATTATCCCCTCGATGCACCAAAACAATATGTTCGAGGCTGGTAAGATCTGGAGGATGACTTATGGAAATTACGTTTTTAGGAACTGGTGCAGGAGTTCCATCGAAAAAAAGAAATGTTTCTTCAATTGCCTTATCCATGTTGCAGGAGCGAAATGAAGTATGGCTCTTTGATTGTGGTGAAGCGACCCAACATCAAATATTAAATACAACGATTAAACCAAGAAAAATCGCAAAAATATTTATTACTCATATGCACGGTGATCATGTTTTTGGTTTACCTGGTCTATTAAGCAGCCGTTCATTTCAAGAAGGAAAACTACCCGTTGAAATTTATGGACCTGAGTCAGTTAAAACTTACGTTGAAACAGCGTTAAAAACGAGTCAAACTCATTTACAATATAAAATTAATTTTAAAGACGTTAAGGAAGGAATTTTATTTGAGGATGATCAACTAAAAGTGAGTGCAATAAAATTAAAACACGGTGTTCCTTCTTACGGTTATATTATTGAACAACATGATTCTATTGGGCCGCTTTTACCTGAAAAATTAAAGGAAAGAGGTGTGATGCCTGGGCCGACTTATCAATTAATTAAAGAAAACGAAAAAATTAAACTTGATGATGGGACAGTTATTATTCGAGATGAAGTAACTGGTCCGCCAATTAAAGGGAAAAAAATAGCTATTTTAGGTGATACCCTTCCCGTTCAATCAATTGTCGAACAAATTAAACATGCTGATGTGCTCATTCACGAAGGAACATTCAAACACGAGGATGAAAAGTTAGCTAAGGACTATTATCATTCCACAGCTGTTCAAGCGGCAGAAATTGCTAAACAAGCCCATGTTAAACAATTACTATTAACACATGTTTCTTCCCGTTATCATCAAGACGATTTAATTGAGGAATTAAATATCGTTAAACGTATTTTTCCACAAACTGAATTTGCTTACGATTTTTACACATATACTATTGAATAATAACTATATTTGAGAAGCCGAAATAACTATAATGAGTGTACAATACTTCGGCTTCTTTCGTATTATTATTTTTATA
>CALKAL010000180.1 GCA_937983065.1 uncultured Bacillaceae bacterium
AAAGCGGAGTATATTTCCAGAGCGGGTATACGCTCATATATCGTTCGGATTTTACTTATTCATAAATCCTTTTGCCCGGCCTCTTTTTTATGTCATAAATTAACTCTATTCAGCCAAGCTGTAGTTCAAACTAACCGCTCCAATATCCCAATTTAATAATTTATATAAAAAGTAGTTGACACTTGTTATTAATTACAGTAATTTAGAATATAATACAGTACATTACATCACTAATGCACTAAGCCATGTGAACAATGTGAAAGTAGGGAATTCGCATGATTCTTGATCACAACAGTCCGAAGCCAATTTATGTTCAAATCGCAGAGTGGCTAGAGACGGAAATTATTAATGAAAATATTAAAGAAGATGAAAAAATGTATTCGCAATACCAATTGGCGGATAAGTTTAATGTTAATCCAGCAACAGCCGCAAAAGGGTTAACGTTATTAGTGGAGGACAACATTCTTTATAAGAAGCGAGGATTAGGTATGTTCGTTAAAGAAAAGGCGAAGGAAAAAATATTAGAAAAAAGAAAAGACGAGTCATTAATGACACTAGTTTATGATCTTGTTAGAGAAGCGGAATATTTAGATGTATCAAATGACGAGCTTTACCAGCTGATTGAAAAAGTAAGAAAAGAAGGGTGGGGTAAATCATGACAGTGATTTGTAAAAACTTAACGAAACAGTATCGAGAAATGCACGCCGTTCATGAATTATCGGTTCAATTTAAAGAAAATAGCTTAACAGGATTAATCGGCCGAAACGGTGCTGGCAAGACGACGCTTTTACAAATGATTGCTGGCTATACGCTTCCGACAAGCGGTGAAGTGACCGTTTTCGGTAAAAATCCCTTTAACAATTTATTTATTTCGGCAAATACGATATTTATAGATGACCAAATGGTTTTCTCACCCGAGTTAACTCTACGTGAAATTTTAAAAACTGGGAAAGTCTTTTATAAAAATTGGGATGAAGAATTGGCTTTTAAATTGCTCAAATATTTCAGTTTAGGCGAAAATCAGTTTCATGCCGAGTTGTCTAAAGGTAAAAAAAGTACATTTAACATGATTTTCGGTCTAGCTTCTAAATGTGCATTAACGATTTTTGATGAACCAACAACAGGAATGGATTATTCTGTTCGGCAAGATTTTTACCGCGCCCTTTTAAAAGATTATATTAATCATCCACGAACGATTATAGTATCAAGTCATTTATTAAATGAAATCGAACATATTTTGGAAGAAATCGTATTAATTAAGGATGGAAAGCTTTGTCTTCATGAAACAGTAGAGGACTTAAAAGAGTATGCGGTTGGTCTAATGGGTGAACAAGCTCTCATCGAAACATTCGTACAAGGAAAAAACATAATCGGAAAAGAACTCGATTTAAATTCCGCTTACTATGTTGTAAAAGATGATTTTTCGACAGATGAAAAATTAACGATGGAACGTAGCGGAATTAAACTAACACAGGTAAGTACGCCTGATTTGACCGTCATGTTAACGAGCCCGAACGAAGGGGGAATTGATGATGTCTTTAAATAAAGTAAGTTTAACTGCAGTCGTCAAGCAGCAATTGTTATATAAAATGAAGGCTTATAAAAGTGTTTATACGACGATGATACTTATACAACTAATTGCCTTTGTTTTTTCAATCGGAGGTGTAGGCTCATCGGGTGGCGGCTCAGAATTTATTTTCGTAAATATCACTTATATCGGTTCAGATATGATTATTATTTTTACGATGATGTGGGCGTTTATTATTGCGACAACGATTACACGGAAGGAAAATCAGTTAATGGATGTCTCCTTCGTCACGACTCCGATTACGAGCCATTTATCGAATTTAATGTTTATCATTTTAATGAGCTTAATTGGAGCAGCTTCAGCGATCCTATCTGGGTTTTTATTAAAGCTACTTTTCATCATTTTTAAAGGGACGGATAATATAATTGTCTCCCATTATGCGATTGGTGATATTTTACTTGGCATCGGGTCATTGTCGGTTTATTTATTATTATTAAGTGGAGTTGGTTATTTAGTTGGTGCCCTAATCCAACGATTCCCGATTTTAAAAATGATTTTACCAGCAATTGTTATCGCGGCTCTATTTTTTGAAGGAAGAGAGTCGGGTGTTCTGACAGAAATGGTCACTTTTTTTGCTCAAGAAAAAAGTCTTTTACTTCTAACGTTTAAAGTAGTAGCAGCTTTTCTAGTTTGTGCCTTACTTTCGATTGGAGTATCGACACGAATGGAGGTAAGACGATGACTTTATTTCTACCGATTATAATAATCGTTGTCCTATTGTTAGTCATCCCGCTTATATCTCGGACAGCAAAACAACCTGGCATTAAATTTAATAAATCAGTCATTATTTCAACGTATTTTATTCTAATCTTATTAAGTACAATCCTTTATCCGTTTATCACGAGAAACATGCATACAGTAGATTTAAGTGTATATGGAGAGGAATGGGGCGGTGATGTTATTGAATTAAAACGCCCAGAAAATTTGGATGAGTTAAGTCAAACGTTTGAAGCTACATTTGACTATGATAATGATACAATCCAGCTTGAAGCTCATGTCGATTATCTTACGACGCTCTTTTACGAAAAAACAGATGAATTGATTGACGAAATTAAGGTTTCTTATTATACGTCTGAAAATGATAAACTTCCGTTGAACGCAACCTATCAAAATGAGCCAGAAGTATGGTTAAGTGGTGGTGGTATGTTATTTATCGAGGATGTCTATAAAGAATATCGTTTCACAGCGTTTACAAAAGAATTTCCTATCACTCATTTTAAAGGAGGTTCCCACTGGCTAAGTGGATCAAAAATAGGTGCAGATTTGCGGGAAGAACAATCTTTTTTAATCCAAGTTCCCGAGCATGTTCAAATTGTCTACGAGGAAGATTTCTATGAACTTGTTGAATTACAGCGATAATCTAATTGTTTCTATCGACACGAATTCGTAATAAATAATGGAACGTTTACATGTACGAAAAAGTAAGAAATATGATAAAATAGAACTAAAGAACTAATTTATATTACGTTTTTTAGTTCTTTTTTACTATTTTATGAGGAGAATCATTGATGAAACAAAAGAATATCGTAAGCCTAGAACAAATTTTAATGGATGGCATACAAGATATGGTTTTTGTTTTAGATGTTAAAGGAAATGAGTTTACATATCATTTTTTAAATCGTGCGGCGATGAAACGAACGGGCTTGACGAACGACGTTATCGGGAAAACGATATCAGAAGTCTATCCTAATGATACTGGTGATTTTATGAAAAAGCATTACATGAAAGTCGTCGAAAGTGAAGAAATTATCGAGTATGAAGATTCCTTTAACGATCATTCAGGTGCCAAAAGATTCTCTCAAACGACGTTAACTCCTTTTTTTGATGACCGAAATGTAATGACAAATATTGTCGCTGTCGTTAAAGATATAACAGAAAAGAAAAAAGCAGAATTTAGAGAAAAAGTGGCTGAACGAAAATTAGAAGAGACAATTGAACGTTATCAGTCGCTTTATCATTATAATTTAGATGCTGTTGCAACGATTGATTTAGACGGAAAAATTTTAACCGGTAATGAATATATGGAAAAGATGACTGGATTTTCTAACGAAGAGCTAATCGGGCGTTATTTCAGTGCGCTCATCGAGACGAGTTACTTTGAAAAAACGAATGATATGTTTGAAAAGGCATTGTTAGGTGATTGGGAGCAATTTCAGTCTGCAATTTATGATCAGCAAGGGAAGGTTAGAAAGGTAATATTAAAATTTACACCAATATTTGTTAAAGGGAAAATTAAAGGGCTATTTGCGGTGTTAAAGGATATAACGGAACTCGAAAAGACGATTAAGAAACTACAAGAGAGTGAAGAAACGTTTCGTATTATAACGGAAAATGCCCATGAATTAATTACCCTTTTAAATGATCAAGGAAAGATTATTTATGCATCCCCATCTTATGAAGATATTTTAGAAATAAATCCAAACGAATATATTGGAGAGCTGTTCCTTTATAATGTTCATCCTGAAGACCGAATCCGTTTAGACCAATCAATCATTACTTCAATTAGAGAGGGAAACCCTTGTAAAGAGCAATTTCGTCAAAAACATACGACTAAAGGGTGGATTTGGTGTGAATTATCGGGCACCCCTGTTTTCGATAAAGAAGGGCAATTTGTGAACATGGTCGTTTTAACTCGGGATATTACGCTTCAAAAAAGCTATGAAGATAGTTTAAAGCATTTTGCCAATCATGACACGCTAACAGGATTACCGAACCGACGTTATTTTAGCCAGAAACTTCGTAAAGCCATGGTAAATCATGTGAAGAATCAAGAAGGACTAGCCGTTATGATGCTAGACATTGATGATTTTAAAGGAATTAACGACCAATTCGGTCACGATGTTGGGGATGACACAGTAATTGAATTCTCAAATCGTTTGCAAGGAGCCATTCGGGAAACAGACATCGCTGCCCGACTAGGCGGAGACGAATTTGTCGTATTATTAAATGACATTACATCAGAAGAAGAGGCAGAAAAAGTCGCTCGTAAAGTTCACGAAGCGATGAACGGGGTATGGCAAGTTAAAAATGCCGAACTTTCGATTACGACAAGTATCGGAATCGCAATTGCTCCAGAGAAAGGCTCGACCCGGTCTACAATTATGAAACAAGCAGATAACGCATTGTACGAAGCGAAAAATGCAGGGAAAAACTGCGTTAAAATTGTAAAATAAAGATCGCCTGAAAGTATTGGCTCCTAAATAAGATATTTTTACGCTAAATTTGGGGTCGGCACTTTAATGGGCGGTCTTTTTTTGACTGAGTTTTGATTTTCACCCATAATATGTGTTAATAAAAATGATTATTTAGAGGGGATGATTGGATGTACGAGCAAATTTTTGATGAAATTGTTGAAATCATGCATAACGACTATTCGGGTTGTAACGATAAAAAAGGTTGGGATCGTCCAGCATATTTTAAAAAACAAATTCAGCCAGATTTTTCACCGACGGAATTTGTTGATTTAGTGAAAGATTATCTATTAGATTTTAAAGATGCGCATATGACATTTAGATTATCTGATAGGAGTGATGAAAAAGTATATGAGCCAGGATTTAAAGTCCGAAGATATGAAGATGCTTTATACATAACGGAAATTTTGCACGATCAAGACGTAAAAATCGGGGAGAAAATCGTTTCCCTTGATGATCAAAGCATTAGTGAAATACGGGCTTCGCTTGACCGGATGTTTCTAGAAAAGGAAAATGAACGAGAAAATTGGCAGCCGATTCTAATGCGCTATGAAACGGCACAGCTAGTAGATTCCGAATCAAATCAACGTACGATTGAATTAATAAAATACGAGAAGAACCCATATTCACCGACATATTCGATAGAAAAAATAAATGATGATACGCTTTTCATGACGTTAACCGATTTTGATGACCCAGATGCGATCATTCAATTGATTGAACAAAATGAGCAATTATTAAACGAAACAAAAAATTTAATTATTGATGTACGAATTAATTACGGTGGTTCTGACGGTGCTTTTTATAAGCTTTTATCGTATTTATTTCCAGAAGGTGAAACGTTAATTGACTTAAATGAAGATTATGAGATGGAATATAATTGTACCCCGCTAAATGTTGAAACGATGGTGGCTGATATTAATGAGACGCTCGAGCAAATTGAGGATCAACGAATGAAGGAAACATTACAACAGTTGGCACAAACATTAGAAGAAAATAAAGGAAAAGGATTTGTCGATTTCGGTACAGATACTTCCGTTAACTTAACAGGGAATCGATTTCCAGAAAGTATCGTCGTTTTAGCCGATACATATTGCGGGAGTGCTGGGGATATTTTTATTGAGATCGTTAAAATGTCACCTAAAGTCACTGTGATCGGACGCCCGACTGCGGGATTAAATGATTACGCAAATCTAACGATAAAAAAATGGAATGATCGTTTTGAGCTTTGGTATCCTGTTTCAAGACTAAAAAGAATTGACCGTGGTAAAGGAATGACCGGAATCGGAATCCATCCTGACGTATACATTCCTTGGTCACCTCAACATTTAGAAAAAGATTTAGATTTAGAAAAAGCGATGCAAATATTAAAGGAAAAAGAATAATGGGGGTATGGCTCTCAAACCCAAATCTCAA
>CALKAL010000181.1 GCA_937983065.1 uncultured Bacillaceae bacterium
AATGCCTGCCTGTCACGCAGGAGGTCGCGGGTTCGAGTCCCGTCCAGACCGCCATACATATAAAATTTTAAAAGCATGGATAATTCAGATTCCATGCTTTTTTCGTTGTACGCTTAATTTCCCAAGAGCGCTTTCCTCACCTCGATAAAGCATACATAAGAGACTCTTTACGTTCCAATTAGTTTCTATTCATTATATTTTTTGCTATGATTATCATGGAATTATTAAACGGACAAAATGAAATTAACATCATTTTATTTTCTAAACAAACAATTAGGTGATTAAATGTACGAAATAATAACTCGTCATGAAAACGAAACGAAAGCATTAGGAAAACTATTAGCTGAGAAGCTTAACAAAGGCGATGTGATTACTCTTGATGGGGATTTGGGCGCTGGGAAAACGACTTTCACTAAAGGGTTAGCAGAAGGCCTTGGCGTAAAACGAACAGTTAACAGCCCTACTTTTACAATTATTAAAGAGTATGAAGGTGAATCATTTCCTTTTTATCATATGGATGTTTATCGCCTCGAAAATAGTGATGAGGATATTGGATTTGATGAGTATTTTAATAGTGATGGTGTCACGGTTGTTGAATGGGCCACATTCATTGAAGAATTTTTACCTGACCAACTATTAAAGATTAATATTAGTAAAGAAGATGAATCATCGCGGCTTTTTGAAATAAGTCCGATGACGTCAAGACTTGAAAAAGCTTGTGAGGAGATAATGAATGATTACGTTAGCAATCGATACTTCCAACCAGCCGATGACAATCGCAATAGCAAAATCTGAGCAACTTTTAGGCGAATTAGTCGTTAATATTAAAAGAAACCACTCTATTCAACTGATGCCAGCAATTGAATCTTTATTTCAGCAAGTTGAAATAAACCCGAAAGATTTAGAGTTAATCGTTGTCGCAGATGGTCCTGGATCATATACGGGGTTAAGAATTGGGATGACAACCGCGAAAACGTTGGCATGGAGTCTTAACATCCCGATCATACCAATTTCTAGTTTAAAAATGGTAGCGGCGAATTTTATATATAGTGACGAATATATCGCGCCATTTTTCGATGCGAGACGGGGAAATGTTTTTACTGGCTTATATAAAGTAAACAACGGGTCCATAGAAGAAGTCATAGAAGATCGCCATATTTCTATGGAGGACTGGCTTAATGAACTTAAACAGTTGCAGCGGCCAATCAAATTCGTCACACCGAGTGAACAAAATTTTGCGCCATTAATTAAAGAAATATTTTCAGATGAAGCAACATTGATTGATCACTTTTTTAATATCCCAAGGGCTTCAACATTGATTGCTATTAGTGACACGGAAGAACGAAAGGATCCCCATTTAGTCAATCCAAGGTATTTAAAAATAACCGAGGCGGAAGCGAATTGGTTAAAAAATAACAAGAAGGGTTAAAAATGAGTGAGATAAAAATTAGAGCGATGGGGATTGAAGATTTATCTGATGTCATGGTTGTTGAACTGACATCTTTTACGTCCCCTTGGAATAAACGAGATATTTTATTTGATTTATTGAAAAATAATTTTGCACATTATTTAGTTTTAGAAAAAGACGGAAAAGTTATTGGCTATTGCGGTGTATGGGTCGTTCTTGAAACAGCACAAATTACAAATATCGCAATATTACCTGAGGAACGGGGACAAAAATATGGTGAAAAATTGTTCGAGGCTGTCATTCAGTTGTCGAAGGAAAAAGGTGCGACAGAATTATCTTTAGAAGTACGCAAGTCGAATAAAGTTGCACAAAATATGTATAAAAAGTTTGGTTTAGAAGAAGTAGGTATAAGAGAGCAATACTATAAAGATGATGGTGAAGATGCTATCGTAATGTGGGTGAAGTTATGAAGGAAGAATTAATATTGGCCATTGAAACGAGTTGTGATGAAACGGCAGTTGCGATTGTTAAAGGTGGTAAAGAAGTCATAGCAAATGTCGTCGCTACACAAATGGATATTCATGAGCGCTTTGGTGGCGTTGTCCCTGAAATTGCATCGAGAAAGCATATCGAACAGATTACAATGGCTATTGAGGAAGCTTTTAATCAAGCTAATGTTACGATTGATGAGATCGATGCGATTGCTGTTACAGATGGACCAGGACTAGTTGGGGCGCTTCTTGTCGGAGTTAGTGCTGCTAAAGCATTGTCCTTTGCTCACAATATTCCGCTCATTAATGTGCATCATATTGCGGGACATATTTATGCGAATCGATTAGAAAAGGATTTTGAATTTCCGTTACTTTCTCTCGTCGTATCAGGTGGGCATACGGAATTAATCGTCATGAAAGACCATTTACATTTTGAATTGATCGGGGAAACGTTAGACGATGCAGCGGGTGAAGCGTATGATAAAGTTGCTAAAGCGTTGAATTTACCTTATCCAGGGGGCCCAGTCATTGATCGATTAGCCCAATCTGGGGAAGATATTTACAACTTCCCTCGTGCTTGGTTAAATGATTCCTTCGACTTTAGTTTTAGTGGCTTAAAAACTGCTGTTATAAACAAAATTAATCAGTTAGAACAAAAAAATGAAGATTATCGTATAGAAGATATAGCCGCTTCCTTTCAAGCGAGTGTCGTCGATGTGTTAGTTAAAAAAACGCATGCTGCAGCTAAAAAATACGGTGTCAAACAGCTTATTGTCGCTGGTGGTGTTGCCGCTAATCAATCGCTTCGTGAAACATTGGAAAAAACGTTCGCCGATGAATCGATTGATCTATCGATTCCGCCATTAAAATTGTGTACAGATAATGCAGCGATGATCGGAGCTGCAGCCTCATTACTATTTGAAAAACGACAATTTTCTACACTTGCACTCAATGCGAATCCAGGGCGGGTATTGAAATAACATCCACAGTCTATCCACAAGGCTGTGGATGTTTTATTTTACAATAATAGTTAGTACAATGACGGCTCGTAAAATCTCTATTTTTCTCTAAAAAACACTTAAATTCACCATAATTATTGGAGCTTAATATCATTAAATGTGCCGTTAAATGGAGTCTGAACTTGTTAATAAAAAATGTGGATAAACTCACTTTTATCTGTGGATATTGTTTATAAGTTAGAAAAAACCGATTAAATAAGCAACAAATATGTGGATAAGCTGTGAGTTGTGTGAGTAATTTATTGCCTAGGAAATAATTGTTAACAAAATAGGAATTTGGCCTCTTTACTTTTTCACGGCTATTAACAATCTTGAAATGAAATATGAGGCAACTGGAGACACACCTTACTTTACCCCTATAAAACAATCCACAATCCAACTAATCCACCAATTTAAAAAGGCACTTAAAAAAGTAGCAAACCTTTTTAAGTGCTCCCTCTATGGTCAATATTAGTTAATCGAGACTCTCAAATGATTGTAATTTATGTTGAACGTTTTCCCACTCTTCCATTAACTGTTCCAATTGCCGCTCGTAGTCGTCAATTAAATTTTGAACCTCCTCGAGCTTGGCATAATCATTCACATTCGCTTCGTCGTACAATTTACTCTGTTCTTCCTCAATTAACTTTTCACATTCTTCAATGTCATTTTCAATTTTTTCAAGCTTCCGTTTTAATTTTCGCTGTTCCCTCTGATTTTCTTTGTTCAATGTAAACTGTTTTTGGTTCGCTTGATCTGATTTACGCTGCTCTTCCGAATTAATCCGTTTAATTTCTTCTTCCTCTTGCAGTTTTTCAACATAATAATCATAATCCCCGATGAAAACGCGACACCCATCGCTATTAAGCTCAATAACATGGGTAGCTAACCGATTAATGAAATATCTATCGTGGGAAACGAAAATAATCGTACCAGGAAAATCAGTCAGAGCTGCTTCTAACACTTCTTTACTGTCTAAATCTAAATGGTTCGTCGGCTCGTCCATAATAAGGACATTCGCGCGCTTCAACATTAGTTTTGCGAGTAAAATGCGTGCTTTTTCACCGCCACTTAAAAGCCCGACTGTTTTTAATACATCATCCTTCGTAAATAAAAAATTCCCTAAAATAGTTCGGACATCTTTTTCAAGCATGTTCGGATAATCATCCCACACCTCTTGTAAAGCGGTTTTATTACGGGATAACGTTTCTTGTTCTTGGTCGTAATAACCAAATTCGACATTTGCTCCGTATTGAATAGTGCCCCTTTTCGTATCTAGCTTCTTCAAAATCGCCTTTAATAATGTCGATTTTCCGATTCCGTTTGGTCCGACGATGGCGATTCGATCTCCTCGATTGACGGAAAAAGAAACATCTGTAAAAACAGGCTTCTGATTCGCATCGTATTGAACTGACAAATCTTCTACTCGCAATACATCATTGCCACTTTTTTGGTTAATCGTAAAGGAAAATTTCGTTGAAGAATCATCAATATCTGGGCGTTCCATTCGCTCCATTTTTTCAAGCTGCTTACGGCGGGATTTTGCCCGATTACTCGTCGAATCCCTCGCAATATTTCTTTGGATAAAGTCTTCTAACCGTTTAATTTCCGATTGTTGTTTTTCAAAACGTTTCATTTCAAGTGCATAATCTTCTGCTTTTTTTCTTAAAAAATAACTATAATTACCGTTGTATTTTTTCATCGTCTGAAATTGTAAGTCATAGACGATTTGGCATGTTTCATCTAAAAAATATCGATCGTGGGAAACAATCACGACCGCACCATCGTAATTTTTCAAATAAGTTTCTAACCATCTTAACGTCTCGATATCTAAATGGTTCGTCGGCTCATCTAAAATAAGTAAGTCAGGCTTCGTTAAAAGAAGTTTACCTAGAGAAAGACGTGTTTTTTGACCACCGCTTAATTCGCGAATCGAGGTAGAAAAGTCATAAGAACCAAATTTTAAACCGTGTAAAACGGATTCGATATCTGTTTCATATTGAAAACCACCTTTTTCTTGAAATTCATGCTGCTTGTTATCATACGTCAAAAGCAGCTCTTTATATTCTTCCTCGCTATATTGGTTAGCCTGAGCCATATTCGCTTCGATTTCTCGCAATTCTTTTTCTAAATTTATTAACGGTTCAAAAACTGTTAACATTTCATCCCAAATAGAGCGCTCGGAATCTAGACCTGTATGTTGATCTAAATAACCGATTGTTAAATCTTTTGGCTTATATATTTCACCTTCATCGTAGGAAAGCTGTCCAGACATAATTTTTAATAAAGTAGATTTGCCAGCGCCGTTTCGTCCGACAATCGCAATTCTATCATCGTGATGTACTTCCAGCTTGATTTTCGATAAAATTAAGTCAGCGCCAAAATATTTGCTCACATGATTTAACTGCATGACAATCATTATTTTTTCACCCCACGTGAACTAGTGTATAATATTTTAACATTAAATCGAAATAGAAAGAGACTAAACATTAAAAAGGAGCACCTAATCATGAGTGAAGATCGGATTCCAAAAGCAACGGCAAGGCGATTGCCATTATACTATAGACAGTTAAATTTATTACATAATCAAGGGAAAAAGCGGATTTCTTCAAAACAATTAAGTGAATTTATTAAAATAGATTCCGCGACGATACGGAAAGATTTTTCCCATTTTGGAGAATTGGGTCGGAAAGGTTATGGCTATGATATTCAACATCTCATTCAATTTTTCAAAAAAATTCTCGAGCCTGACAAAGTGACGAAGGTAGCTCTTATCGGGGTTGGGAACTTAGGGACAGCGTTGTTACATTATAATTTTATGAAAAAAGATAATACTGAAATTCATGCCGCCTTTGATAAAAATGATCATAAAATTGGCCAAACAATTGCGGGGGTTACGATTTATCATGTGGATGATTTAGAAAAAATTATTAAAGAAAATGATATCAAAGTAGCGATATTAACGGTCCCCGCACGAGTCGCTCAAGAGACGACAGACCGTTTAGTCAGTAGTGGTATTTTAGGAATTTTAAATTTTACACCGTCACGTTTATCCGTACCAGACGACATTCGGATTCATCATATCGACTTATCGATTGAGCTCCAATCGTTAATTTATTTTTTAAGAAATTGAGGCGCTTCTAATTGCCTCTTTTAATTTGTCTATTTTCAAACAGCATAGAATAGAGTAGAATAGTTCGTGAGACGAAGCAGCTAAACAGTCAAAATGGGGGAGACATAATGGGGAAGCTAAATCAAAAATGGCTCGTCGTGATCGCCGTTTTATTCGGGACATCGACAGTCATTTTAAATAATAGTATGTTAAACCCAGTTTTACCGACGTTTATGCATCTATTTGATTCCGATGCGGTCGGTGTAGGCTGGATTTTAACAATGTTTATGATAGCTATGGGAATGACGATGCCACTCACTGGGTATCTCGGTGACCGTTATGGAAAGAAAAATGTTTACATAGCTGGTTTAATTATTTTTATGGTCGGTTCCATCATTGGTGCTACATCCGTTAGTTTACCGATGATTATTATTGCCCGTGCGATTCAAGGGGTTGCTGGTGGTTTAATGATGCCTAATGCGATGGCGTTAATCTTCCAGGCGTTCCCGAAAAATGAGCGGGGCTTTGCGGTTGGAATCTATGGAATTGCTGTTATGGTTGCACCAGCAATCGGACCGTTAATTGGTGGAGTCATCGCCGAAAACTTTGATTGGTTTTATTTATTTCTATTAAATATTCCTGTTGCGATTGTTAGCTTATATTTTTCAATGAAATATTTAAAGCCGACACCTGCGAATAAAGAAATTAAGTTTGATGTTCCAGGATTTATTCTAGTAACCATTGGTGTTGGCGCCATAATGTTTGCCCTTGGTCAAATGAGAGACGTGGAAACCTTGTTAAACGTATTCAATTTAACATTAGTTATCGTAGGAATCCTATTCATTGTTATTTTTATCCGGTACGAATTAAAACGAGAACAACCGTTACTTGATTTGTCCGTATTTAAAGTGAGCACTTATCGTAATTCAATTATTGTCACCGCCGCAGCATCAGTTGGGTTATTTTCAGCTCTATTTCTATTGCCGTATTTAGTTCAAGAAGCGTACGGCTTAAGCATGGTTGAAACCGGATTTTTATTTTTGCCGAGTGCGATTGCGAGTGGAATTTTTATGACAATCGGTGGAAAGATTTTAGATACGAAAGGACCGAAATATGTTGTTCCGATCGGTTTAGCGATTGTATCGTTTGCGAGTGTTTTATTCGGTCTCATTAATATTACGACGGCTTTCTGGGTCATTATTTTAATTAACCTCATTCACGGATTCGGCTTAGGTTTTGGTAACATGCCAGCAACAACGGCCGGCATGAACGCGATACCTGATAAGTTAGTCACTCAAGGCTCAGCGATCAATAACTTAATTAGACAGGTCGTTTCTTCCTTAGCGATTGTCCTATTCTCGATTTACTTTGAAGTAAGACGGGGACATATTATGCTTTCATCAGAATCAATGGCCTTTGAACAAGCGACATTACAAGCGATTAATGAAGCCTTTATCATCGCAGCAATTTTAGTAGCCTTAGCCATTCCAGCAGCCTATCGAATGAAAGGTTATCAGGATGAAAAATAAGTTATAATAAAAAAACTGCACTTTAGGCAGGTTCTAAAGTGCAGTTTTTAATTTGCTCCTAAAGGTTCAATACGAAAAGTCCCATCTGGCAATTTTTCAATAATCATTAGCTTGTTAGACGAATCTTTATACAAAGCATTAACCGAATGGAGCCTATAATTATTATCCCAGGTGATAAAAATTTGCATCTCTACCTCACCATTAGTCAGTCCCTCTATGTCAGCAAAATCATACACCTCGTCAAACTCATAATTTGAAGCGGGATTAATATCGTATCTCCATTTCTCATCTATAGTCGATGTGACTTCTGTATCTTTAGCAGCAATAACTTCAGTATAGTCACTTCCTAATTTAGTTGTAAGTTCATCCTGAGACATTCCAATGATTAGCTCATTTTGAATGAGACTCGTCATTTCTTCTACGCCGACATTAGGCTGTTCAGTTGAATCGAATAAATTTGGTAATGTACTAGCTAATATGATAAAAAGAACAATCGCTGTAGCAAGTGTCATATAGTATTTTATTTTCGGATTTCTGTTTCGTTTAACTTTTTTGTTATTGAGTTCGGTCAAAATGTGCGTATGACTGTTACGTTTATCTATATCACTAATTTTTATTTTGTCACTTAAAGATTTGAAGTCGTCATCGATATTTCTATGCCCCATCGTGATAACCACCTTTTATTAAATCACTTTTTAAGCTTTTCATCGCCTGGTAGAGATTATTTTTCACTTTCTGTTCGTTCCAGTCCAGTATTTCCGCTGTTTCTTTAATTGAAAAGTCGTTAATTTTCCTAAGTATAATGACCTCTTGATACGTCCGTTTTAACTTATTTAAAGCCCGATATAATTCTCTCTCATTTTCATTTAAGATAGCTATGATTTCAGGGGAATTGTCGTCAATACGATCCACGTTTTGTTCATTATAAAATAATAACGGTTTCTTTTTTCTTATATAATCAATGGTTCTATTACGAGCAATTTTGATGAGCCAGCTTTTTTCGTTGATTCCTTTAAATTGTTCTAATCTCTCAAATGACCGAATAAAAGTATCTTGCATTAAATCTAAAGCGGTATCTCTATCACGAATCATGAAATATATAAATTGATAAACATCGTTATTATATTTTTGATACAATTGATCAATTATTTTAATTTTTTCTTGTGCATTCAAACATCATCAACCCCTGAAAATTATTCCCCTTTATATATACGACGATTGAATGGGTAAAAAGGTTTAGAATTTTTTCCATTAAAAAAAGCACCTCTCTCGGTACTAACCCCAGTTAAAAATCTAATTTTT
>CALKAL010000182.1 GCA_937983065.1 uncultured Bacillaceae bacterium
TTCCGTATCAAAATAAATTGACTGCTTTAACGGAAATTTTGACTGGTCAAAAACGATATGAACTCCTTTAGTCCAAACGATTTGCTTACCATTTTTAGAACCATCCATCTCCCTTACTTCATCGACCCAAGGACCTGTTGCATTAATAATTTTTTTAGCGTAAACTTCAATCGCCTTGTCACTTAATTGATCTTTAACGATTGCTCCGACGACTTTTCCTTCTTTATAAATGAAATCTTCAACCTTCGCATAGTTGACGGCATTCGTACCGAGCTCCACCGCTTTTTTCATCACTTCTAACGTTAAACGCGCATCATCCGTACGATATTCCACATAATAACCGCCACCTTTTAACCCGTCTTCTTTTAATAACGGCTCCTTCGTCAAAGTTTCGTCGCGATTTAACATCGACCGCCGTTCACTTTTTTTCACGTCGGCAAGAAAATCATACACGCGAAGACCAATCGAAGTTAACGTCTTCCCGAACGTTCCTCCTTTGTAAAAAGGAAGCAGCATCCATTCAGGCGTGGTGACGTGTGGCCCATTTTCATAAACAATCGCCCGCTCTTTTCCCGTTTCCGAAACGACTTTAATGTCAAACTGCTTTAAATACCGCAGTCCTCCGTGTACGAGCTTCGTCGAGCGACTCGAAGTTCCCGCAGAAAAATCTTGCATTTCTACAAGAGCCGTTTTCATCCCTCTCGTTGTGGCATCAAGAGCAATACCAGCTCCCGTAATGCCACCCCCAATAATTAAAATGTCATATTCTTGATTTTGTAACTCATTCAGAAACTCATCTCTTTTTAGATTAGAAAACATGTTTTATTCCTCCCTTTCGATAAAAAAGGCCATTAAGACGCTAGCACAACAAATGGATAGTGTCTTAATGGCCTCTCCTATGATCTCTCGCCATCCTATATATTCTTTTTATCTATATTATGAATTCAAGACCTTACTGTAACAAAAAAATAAAATATGATATAATTCTCAACAATATGACAAAACTGGAGGGTACATCACTGATGGATAAAATCGTCGACTTAGTTCAATCACAAGTCATCGCATCTGTAAAAAAAGAAAAGCATTTAGATAAAGCGATTCATTCTAACTCAAATATTGTCTTTTTACTTACAGGCGATTTAATGTCTACAAAAACTTATTTAGATAAATTAAAGGAACATCAAAAAATGACATTCGTCCACATCGACTTTATCGATGGACTTGCTAATACGCGTAGCGCGATTAAATATATTGCTGAAGTTTGGAAACCTAAAGGGATAATTTCAACTAAAAGTAATTTAATTAAATTCGCTAAAGAAGAAGGTTTAATGACTGTTCAGCGTATCTTTTTAATCGACGGAAATGCGATGAACAAAGGAATCGAAATAGCTCATATGTGTAAACCAGACGCTATCGAAGTTTTACCTGGTATTATGCCGAATATTATCGATCGACTGACTAAGCTAACCCACCTACCGATTATAGCAGGCGGGCTAATTAGTTCAGAAAACGAAATCGAAAGCGGTTTGAAAGCTGGAGCCCTTGCTATTTCATCGGGTAACCCGAAATTTTGGAATTTAAACCTTTAAATCGTTGCTATCTCTTTAATGCTATTTAGCACATATTTCGGTTTATCTTCTGTATATTTTAACATATCCTCAGTCGTTATCCCAGTTAATACTAAAACCGACTGCAGGCCACATTCATTACCCATACGAATATCTGTCTCTAACCGATCACCCACCATATAACAGCTTTCACGAGGCAGCTGTAATATATCTTCTACGATAAACTGTGCAGCCAGCGGGGAAGGTTTTCCTAAAATAAGCTCAACCTTCTCCCCCGTTGCACCTTCTATTGCACCGATTAGAGCCCCGCAATCTGGTATTTCACCACCTGGTACAGGACAAGTGCGATCAGGATTTGTCGCTAAAATAGTTGCTCCATTTCTCCACGCTTGAAACGCTTGATTTAACTTATCATAAGTAAACTCACGGTCCCAACCGATGACGACATAATTCGCTTCTTTTTCACTATCGGTTATTGTTATACCGACTTTTTCTAATTCTTCTACGAGAGGCTTTTCACCAATGACCATCACTTGATCGTCTTTTTCAACCTCCGCGGCTAAGTATCGAGCCGTCAAAAAGTTAGAATTAACTACTTCATGACGGTCAACCTCTATCCCTAACCGCGTTAATTTTTCAATGTAAGAGTCCGTTGTTTCAATCGATTTATTCGTCAAAAAAACAACTTTATCTCCTCTTTTTTTCAAACTATCGATCGCTTCTTTAGCGCCGTCAATTAAATGATTATCTAAATATACTGTTCCATCTAAATCGAAAATAAATCCCCTTTGAATTGTCATCTCCCCCTAGATGCCTTACGTTTTATCTCCACCTGACAGTCGATTCGCGATAGCTTGTAAAATTAAAACAATCGCTACAAGTATGACTGACATGGCTGCTGCTGAATAATATTCTGCCCTTAGGACGTTTTGGAAGATTGCTAAACTCATTGGCGCCCAGCTTGCTGGAGCCATTAAAATCGAGATACTTGTCTCTTTAATTACTGTTACAAACACTAAGATTGAACCAGCTGCAATACCTGGAAGCAGTAACGGCCCAACTATTGTAACAGCAGCTGTTAATCGTGAAGCACCTAAGTTAACCGCTGCTTCTTCTATATCTTCTTTAATCGCCCGCATCGTACCAACCGTTGACCTTACCATATAAGGCAGTCGCCTAATACTATAGGCGATAACTAAAATAATCGCCGTACCTGTTAACTGCAATGGTGCCGTGTTAAATGCTTGAATTAACGCAATACCGAATGCAATACCCGGTACGATGAGCGGAATTGTCGTCATAAAATCTAATGTCGTTGAACGATGTCTCACAACGAAGTACGACACAAAGGTAGCAACAATGACACTGACGATTAACGCCCCACCAGCTAAAATTAAACTGTTTTGAATATTCCCTAACGATGACGTGAATATTTGCTTATAGTGATCCAACGTATACCCTGATGGTAATGGATCTCTTCCCCACGTTTTAGCAAAGGACTGTAAGATGACAGTACCCATCGTTAATAGTGGAATTAATACGACAAATCCAGAGAAAACTGTTAATGGAATTGTCAATGCTTTATTATCAATAAGCTTCACTTGCTTCGGTTTTCCAGAAAGCGTATCGTAATTTCTTCCTTTAACTAAAAAGTTTTGTAACCAATAGACAAAGCCAGCGACCGCAATCATAATGACTGTTAAAATAGCCGCACCGCCCCAGTTAAAGAATCCAGAAATTTCACGGTAAGCATCAACAACAATTAAGTTCAAATCACTCGGCGCTAAAATAATCGGCGTACCAAAATCTGAGAAACTAACCGCAAAAATAACAAGAGCCGTTGACAACATTCCCGGTAAAGCTAACGGAAACGTCACTGTTACAAAAGTAAGCCAGCTTTTTGAACCCATATTTCTTGAAGCTTCCTCTAATGAAACATCGGTGACTCGAAAAGCTGCTACCATTGGCCACAATGCATACGGGAAGAAGAAGAAAATTTGTACAAGTGCAATCCCCGTCATTGAATACGGATCAATAAGCATCCCTTCTCCACCTAATGCGTTATAAATGTAAGTGACCCAGCCTGCACGTCCGAACATAATGATAAATGCGAATGCCGAAATAAAAGTAGGCATAATTAACGGAATTGTAGATAGTGCACTAATCGTTCTCTTAAACGGCATTTTTGTTCGGGCGATACCATAGGCAATCGGTAAACAAATAATTAGTACCCAAATTGAAACGATAAACGATAAATATAAACTATTTAATAACCCTTGGAAATAATGCCCACGGGAAAAAATTGATTTAAAATTGTCTAACGTCGCGTTTTTAAACTGTTCAATCGTTAACTTCAATTGCTCTAAATTAACGAGGGAACCGAATAAGTTAACCGGTTCATTCGTAAAACTCACTAGAAAAACAGCGAGTAACGGAAGAATTAAAAATAGTATAAAGAAGACATAAATCAAAAATTTAATGACACCTAAGCCTGAGATGCGTTGTTTCATATGAGTAACACCCTTTCAGGCGATACATCAAGTTTAATTTTTGATCCGTCTTTAATTATGCTATCACCAGATTCATACATCGTATCTACGACTAGTAACTGATCACCCATTTTAATGTCATATCTAACCGTTGATCCGAGGTACGTCGCAAATTGTACAACACCTTCAAACGAATTATCTGTCTGAGCGTCATCACTTGTAATAACTTTTAAGTTTTCAGGACGAATAATGACTTGAACTTCTTTTTTATCCGTTACAGTTGATGATTCAAGTATTTGATCATCACCAAACTTCACTTTCGTTAATCCGTTTTCTTCACCAATAACAGTCGCAGGAATAATGTTTGACGTTCCAACGAAATCGGCAATAAACGGTGTTTCTGGATTACTGTAAAGATCTGTAGGTGTACCAATTTGTAAAATTTCCCCATCTTTCATAACGGCAATTCTGTCAGCCATACTCATCGCTTCTTCTTGGTCATGCGTTACGAAGATTGTTGTAATTTTTAATTCTTGTTGAATCCGTCTAATCGTATTACGCATCGTATGACGTAATTTTAAATCTAAGTTAGATAATGGCTCGTCCATTAATAGAACTTCAGGCTCCATTACAAGGGCTCTTGCTAAAGCAACCCGCTGCTGCTGTCCACCAGAAAGTTCACTCGTTAATTTTTTAGCATGTTCAGTCAGCTCAACATACTCTAAAATATTCATTACTTTTTCTTCAATGTGCTTCGGATATTTTACTAGTTTACTATTTAACATTCTCGTATAAGTACCGATTTTCTTTAGCACATTACGCTGTCTTAATTCTTTAATATTTAAACTGTACGCCACATTATCAAACACATTCATATGTGGAAATAACGCATAACTTTGGAATACCATACCTGCATTTCGACGGTTCGGTGGTGTGTTCACGACATCTTTTCCACCAATTTTAATCGTTCCACTTGTCGGTGATTCAAAACCTGCTATACATCGCATCGTCGTTGTTTTACCACAACCTGATGGACCTAAGAGAGCGAAAAACTCGCCCTCTTTAATGTCCAAGTTAATGTTACGAAGTACAGTTACATCATCAAAGTCTTTTCTAAGATTGTCTACTACTACTGACCCCATAAATATCAACTTCCTTCATATTAGTTAATTTGACTTTGCCAGTCGTTACGGATTCGGTCATAGTTCTCGTTGACCCAATCAATATCTAAATCAATCGCATGTTCTCTAATCGTATCGATATTTAAAGGTGTTTTTGATTCAACATCAGGGTTGATTGGAATATGATACCAATCCGCTAAAATTTCTTGTGCTTCCTGGCTTAGCATGAATTCCATAAATTTCTTTCCACCTTCAGGGTTTGGCCCATCTGTTACTAATGACATTGGGTTAACTAAAATAGGTGTTTTATCAGGTACGACAAAGTCAACTGTTTCTCCTCTTGCTTGTTGCTCATAAGCCATGAAGTCAAATCCAATCGCAATATGCGCTTCACCCATAGCTACAGCTGTTGTTGGCGCTGAACCTGAGTCAGGAATTGAGTTAGCATGATCCGCTAATGTTTTGAAATATTCCCAACCAGCTTCTTCACCATGTTGCATCATATAGCTAAGAACCATTAATGTCGCAGTACCAGATGCAGCAGGGTTCGGGAATTGAATTTTTCCTTCCCACTTAGGATCTAATAATTCTTCCCAAGTTTTTGGTGCTTCGTCTTCTGACACTAAATCTGTGTTATAAGCAAATCCTAAAACGAATAATTCAGCACCCGTATAATAACCATCCTCGTGCTTCATTTTAATACCATTTTCTACAACATCCCAATCCTCAGCAGATTCTGGGATAAACTGTGTAATGATTCCACGATCTACGGCAGATTCAAAAGGTAAAATACCTCCACCACCGTACCAAACGTCAGCTTGCGGATTTCCTTGCTCAGCAATCATTTGGTTAACTAATACGTTTGTACCAGCATAATGAACATCAACTGCTTGTCCATGAATTTCTTCGTACTTAGCAGCAAGCTCATTCGTTAAATCTGGAGTTTCAGGTGAATAAAGAGTAATCGGATCGCCACCATTTCCTCCATCACTATCTCCACCATCAGAACTACCGCCACTATCACCTGCACACGCAGCAAGTACTCCTGCCATTAATAAAAGTGTCACTAAAAATAATGAAAGCCTTTTCATATAAATCCCCCTTAATTTTTTTAAAAATATCTACAGGAAAACAAAAAA
>CALKAL010000183.1 GCA_937983065.1 uncultured Bacillaceae bacterium
TTTTGCTAAATCTATCGCTTTTTCATAGTTTTGTCTCACTTCAGCATTCCATCTAAAACCACATGCTGCAGCTGTTCTATTTAATTTATCGCCTACTTCTTCAAAGGCATTTAATTGAGTACTACCTTCGCGTATATGTCTGAGCACTGTTTCAGCTAATAGTAAATCATCTTCATGACTCCACGCATCCTGTCTTACTTTTGCCATTATTTCATCTCCTTAATTAATTGATAGTTTCCTATTTCTATCATGCGCAACATTAAAACTTTATATACATACATTTTTCGATAAACATACTAAATACAAACGAGATACATCTTATAGTAAAATAGATATAAGAATAAGAATGGCAGCTTTTAAAGGAGACTCGATTATGCTTTTTCAAGAACCGTTAGCTTTTAGAATGCGTCCAGAAAAAATTGAAGAAATTGTCGGACAAGATGACATTATAGGTGAGAATACACCATTATATAAAATGATAAAAAAAGGGCATGTCCCTTCAATGCTTTTATACGGTGAGCCTGGTACGGGAAAAACATCGTTAGCTTATGCGATTGCAGGAAGTACAAATAAAGACTTTTATTCAATCAATGCTACAACTGCGGGAAAAAAAGATATTGAATCAATTATTGCAGAAGCCCGTCTCACTAAAAATGCGATATTTTTTATAGACGAAATTCATCGCTTTAATAAAAGTCAACAAGATTCTCTATTGAGTGCGTTAGAAGAAGGAGTTTTCACGTTAATCGGGGCGACGACAGAAAATCCCTATCATAGTGTTAACCACGCAATTCGTTCCCGTTGTGGTCAAATTCAGCAGTTAAAACCGTTAAATGAAGAGGCGATTATTAATTTACTATCCCGAGCGATAGAAGACCGTGATAAAGGGTTAGGAATATTAAACATTCGTATTAAAGATGAACATTTAAAAATGATTGCTGAAACGACGGGGGATGGCCGCACAGCTTTATCGATTTTAGAAGATGTTATCTATGCTTCAGATGAAATAGATGACAAGATTGTCGTTGAAACCGAGACCGTCAGCTACTGTATTAAAAACAAAGGCTTTACCCATGATAAAAAGGGAGATATTTATTATAATTTATTATCGGGCCTGCAAAAAAGTATCCGAGGTAGCGATGTCGATGCAGCTTTATACTATTTAGCCCGTTTACTTGAAGGTGGCGATTTAGAAGCTATTGCAAGAAGACTGCTCGTCATTGCTTATGAAGATATCGGACTCGCGAATCCAGAGTTATGTAGCCGAGTATATCCAGCAGTTGAAACCGTCTTTAGACTTGGGTTACCTGAAGGAAGGATTCCGTTATCAGTTATTACTGTTGAGTTATGTTTATCACCGAAATCAAACACGGCTTATAAAGCGCTAGATCGAGCAATCACTCACGTGAGAAAAGGCATTACTGATGATATTCCTGATCATATTAAAGATGCTCATTATTCAGGAGCAAAAGAGCTCGGTCACGGGATTGACTATAAATACCCTCATAATTATCCGAACGGCTGGGTTTATCAAGAATATTTACCTGATGCCTTAAAAAATGTGACGTACTTTAAACCGAAGCACCTTGGTGAGGAAAAACGTTTAAAGCAAGTTTATGATAAACTAACGAAATTAAAGCTCGATGCTCGAAAATCAAAGGAAAGTCATGAATAAAGGCATTCGAAACAATCTCATGTTAAAATAGACTAGACTAGATTAAAGGGGAAATGATTCAATGAAAATTTCTACTAAAGGCAGGTACGGTTTAACGATTATGATCGCTCTAGCGAAAAATAATCGAAACGAGCCATTAGCCTTAAAAACGATTGCAAAACAATATAACTTATCCGAGCATTATTTAGAGCAAATAGTCGGGCCTTTAAGAAATGTCGGTTTAGTTAAAAGTGTTAGAGGGGCAAAAGGTGGTTATTTGTTAACGAAGACTCCGCGAGAAATTTCGACAGCGGACATTATTCGTACCCTTGAAGGGCCGATTCGGATTGTTGAAGAAATAGATGGCGAAGAGGCATCCCAACAGCAGTTATGGAAACGGATGTCGGATGCGATTAAAGACGTTTTAGAAACGACAACATTACAAGATTTAATCGACGAGCCGGTTGATTATCAGGAAGAAAATATGTTTTATATATAAAGTGGTGATATTGTGAGACGAATATATGTAGATTATGCAGCGACAACACCAATGCATGAAGACGTGATTGACGTAATGAAAGCTGCGATGGAAGATTATTTCGGTAACCCATCGAGCATTCACCATTTCGGTCGGGAAAGTCGTAAACGTTTAGATGAAGCACGTGATACGATGGCAAAAAGTATCGGTGCAAACGATCAATCGATTATTTTTACAAGCGGAGGAACAGAGGCCAATAATTTAGCTATTTTTGGAGCCGCTTTATCTAATCGGGAGAAAGGGAACCATATTATAACGACTGCCATTGAGCATCATGCAGTCCTCCATCCGTGTGAACAACTCGAAAAGGAAGGATTTGACGTCACTTATTTGCCAGTTGATGAATCTGGGATTGTATCTATAGAAGATGTCAAAAAAGCGCTACGTGATGATACGATTTTAGTGAGTATTATGTATGTTAATAATGAAACAGGAATGATTCAGCCAGTTAAAGAGATTGCTTCTCTACTAAACGACCATCAAGCGTTATTTCATACAGATGCCGTTCAAGCATACGGGATGTTAAACATTGATGTACTTGATTTAAATGTTGATTTATTAACGACGTCTGCTCATAAAATTTACGGGCCAAAAGGTATTGGCTTCTTATATAAACGCGATGATGTTCATTTGCAAAAACTGCTTTACGGCGGTGAACAAGAACGAAAATGGCGTTCAGGAACAGAAAATTTAATATCGATCGCTGGTTTTCAAAAGGCGGTCCAATTACTTGATGAAACGTTGGATGAGCGAATAAAGAATCTGAACGAATTATACAAAACTTTTTTACAAACATTAGCTGAAGAGGACATTGAATTTATTGTCAATGGAGAAGCGGATTTAAAAAACCGCGTACCAAACATTGTCAATATAAGCTTTCCAGGGACAGAGGTTGAAAGCTTTTTAACGAATCTTGATTTATCAGGGATTGCTGCTTCATCTGGATCTGCTTGTACAGCTGGTTCCATTGACCCGTCACACGTTTTAAAGGCGATGTACGGAGAGGATTCGGATAGACTGTATAACTCGATTCGATTTAGTTTTGGAGTAGAAAATACAATTGATGATGTAAAAACAATTGTTAGGCAAATTAAAAATATTATTCAGCGATTAAAATAGGAAGGTGGTGTCATCATGGTAGATAATTCGAATATTCGTGTCGTTGTCGGAATGTCAGGAGGAGTCGACTCTTCCGTAACAGCATTATTATTAAAAGAACAAGGCTATGATGTCGTCGGTATTTTTATGAAAAACTGGGATGATACCGATGAATTTGGGGTTTGTACAGCGACAGAAGACTATGAAGACGTCGTAAAAGTATGTAATCAATTAGATATACCGTACTATGCGGTTAATTTTGAAAAACAATATTGGGATAAAGTGTTCACTTATTTTTTAGATGAATATAAAGCGGGACGAACACCGAATCCTGATGTGATGTGTAATAAAGAAATTAAATTTAAGGCGTTTTTAGATCACGCCTTATCCCTTGGTGCAGACTATTTAGCAACGGGTCATTACGCTAAAATTAGAGAAAATAATGGTGAATACGAATTGCTTCGTGGAAAAGACGAAAATAAAGATCAAACGTATTTCTTAAATCAAATTCCGAAAGAGATACTCCCTAAAATTATGTTTCCTCTTGGCGATTTAGAAAAAGATGATGTTCGTAAAATTGCCTTAGAAAATAATTTAGCAACAGCGACGAAAAAAGATAGTACAGGAATTTGTTTTATTGGTGAACGGAATTTCAAGGAGTTTTTAAGTGAATATTTACCAGCCCAACCTGGAGAAATGCAAACGTTAAACGGTGTTGCTAAAGGAACGCATGACGGTTTAATGTATTATACGATTGGTCAAAGACAAGGCTTAGGAATTGGCGGTGCAGGAGATCCGTGGTTCGTTGTCGGTAAAAACTTAAAAGATAATATTTTATACGTTGAGCAAGGGTTTCATAATGATGCCTTATATTCTGATGGCTTAATTTCTGTTAACAACAATTGGCTCGTACCTGTTGATTTATCTCAACCAATTGAATGTACTGCGAAATTTAGATACCGTCAAAAGGATGAGCGAGTCACTGTATATCCTAGAGAAGACGGGACCCTTGATGTTCGTTTTCATAAAAGTGAACGTGCGATTACACCTGGTCAAGCGGTCGTATTTTATGATGGGGAACTTTGCCTCGGTGGTGGAACGATCGATACGGTGTACAAAAATGAAGAAACATTAGCTTATTTAGCTTAATTATAGAAAGGTCATCACGAATTTTGTGTTGACTTTTCTTCTTTTACTTTAGAAGAATGAGGAGGATGGGTCGTTTGGAAAAGATAGAAAAAGGGCTCGAACATATGAAAAACAATCGCTACGATGAAGCGGCGAAGCAATTTACCGAACATATTAATGACCATCCCGATGATCCGATCGGTTATGTTAACTTCGGCAATTTACTACTAAGTATCAATGAGTATGATCGTGCGAAAAACTTTTACGAAAAGGCTTTATCTATAGATGAGAAATCGTTATCTGCCCATTATAATCTCGGCAATTTATATTACGAACTAGAGAAATTTCAAGAAGCGGCCACGCATTATCAAAAAGCCATTCAATTCGGTTTTGATGATGCGGATGCTTATTTCATGCTCGGGATGTCTTTAATGAATAATGAACAGACAAAATTAGCTTTACCTTATTTAAAACGGGCTACTGAGCTAAACGAAAATGATGTTGACTCTTTATTTTACTACGGTTTAGCATGTGCATATACCGATCAAGTCGATGAAGCATTCACTCAGTTTGATCGTGTTTTAAAATTAGATAAAAATCATACGGATGCACATTACAATATTGGTGTCATTTACACTTATAAAGATAAATATGATGAAGCATTAGCGCATTTCGATCGAGCTATCGAAATTCAACCAGATCATTATTTAGCTAATAATGGAAAGAAACAGATTGAAAAACTATTAAACAATGAAATTTAAGGTGATTGAAAGATGGACGAGAAGGGATATATTAAAGGAAAATTAAATTATATGATTTTTCATAATGCTGAAGAACAGTTTTCAATCGCCTCAATTTCAATTTTAGAAACGAATGAATTAGTGAGTGAGGATGAAATCGTCGTTAAAGGTCATTTTCCTCAACTAACGTATGGAAATGAATATATTTTTTATGGCACTATAATTGAACATCCGAAATTTGGCGAACAATATGATGTGTTTACTTATGAAAAGGAATTGCCTAAAACAGAAGATAGTTTAATTAAATATTTATCGAGTGATCTTTTTTTCGGTATCGGGAAAAAAACAGCCGAGCGTATCGTTCAATTACTCGGTATAAAAGCTGTCGATAAAATTTTAGAAAATGAAGATGTTTTAGATCAAATCCCAAGTATAAATAAAAAATTAAAAGCACGTTTTCTACAAGATTTACGTTTACACCAAGGCTTTGAACGCGTGACGATGGAGCTTGCGAAATACGGAATTGGTTTGCAAATTGCGCAAAAAATATACGATGTTTATCAAGAAAATACGATCCAACAGTTACATGAAAATCCGTATGACTTCGTATTTAAGATTGAAGGATTTGGTTTTCAACGAGCTGATGAAATGGCGATTGCAATTGGTCTAGATAAAGATCATCCCTCACGTATACAGGCAGGTTTTCTACATATATTAGAGCTCGATACGTTAAATGGGCATGTTTATACGAACGAAGAAGATTTAATCGTGAAAACGGAAAAACTATTATTTCCGAAAAAAGATGCGGCATTGGCGGATGAAGACTGGCGAAAATTTTTAACTTTACTTGAAGAAGAAGAAATGATTGTAAAAGAGAATGACCGCATTTATTTACCGCATCTTTATTATGCAGAAGAAGGAATTGGCTCACAGCTGAAGCGGATTATCGATATGAAGGAAGAAGAATTTATCGACGAAAGCGAATTGTTAAAAACGATTGGCATGATTGAAGAAGAGGAAGGGTTTTCTTACGGTGAAGAGCAATACGATGCGATTAAATTATCTTTGAAAGAAAAAGTGATGATTTTAACAGGAGGACCAGGTACAGGGAAGACGACGGTCATTAAAGGGATTATTCAATGTTATGATAAATTATTAAAAAATGAAAAATCTAGCTCGGCAGAATCGAATTATATTCTTGCTGCACCGACTGGAAGAGCTGCTAAACGGTTATCTGAAACGACGGGGTTAACCGCAAAAACAATCCATAGTTTACTCGGTTGGATGGGTGAAGATCAGTTTGAATACAATTCGCAAAATAAACTAAAGGGGAAAATGTTAATCGTCGATGAATTTTCGATGGTTGACGTTTGGTTAGCTAATCGACTGTTAAAAGCCGTCCCTTCTGAGATGAAAGTGATTTTTGTTGGGGATGAGGACCAATTACCTTCAGTCGGCCCGGGGCAAGTGTTATCAGACATTCTCGAGTCGAATAAACTACCGATTAGCCGCTTAACTGACATCTATCGGCAAAAGGAAGATTCGTTTATTATTCAGCTTGCACACAAAATTAAGAATGATGATGTAAACAATTTGCCATTGACGAAAAAAGGAGACTTTAATTTTATTCCGTGTCAACAGGAGCAAATTTTAGCAACTGTCGAAAAGATCGTTACGAAAGCCGTTGACAAAGGGTATCAGAAAAAAGACATTCAAGTGCTAGCCCCGATGTATAAAACAAATGTCGGCATCCATCAATTAAATCGTAAATTACAACAAATTTTCAACCCAACGAATCAGTCAAAACGACGTATTCAACATTTCGACGATGTGCTTATTACAGGGGATAAAGTGATTCAATTAGTCAATCAACCCGAAAAGCAAGTATATAATGGTGATATTGGTGAGATTGTCGCGATAAAAAAAGCGAATGAATCCGAGAGTAAAAAGGAAGAAGTGATTGTTGATTATGACGGGCTTTTAGTACCTTATACGAAGCAGGAGTTGAATCAAATTATGCTTGCGTATGCGATATCGATTCATAAATCTCAAGGTAGTGAATTTCCGATTGTTATTTTACCTGTCGCACGGAGCTATCGGAGAATGCTCGTTAAAAAGCTTTTATATACAGCAATTACCCGAAGTAAATCGTCTTTAATTATTTGTGGTGAATATGATGCCTTTATAGACGGATTAAATAAAGACGATGCTTATGTGAGAAAGACGACTCTCGTTGATCGGATTGAACATATTTTTAATTTAGATCGAAAGCTAGATGAAGATGATGAACAAGTAGAGGATGAAGAACTTTCACCTTATGATTTTATGTAAGAGACGTGTATAAATAATAAAGGGTTTGGACAAACTACGACAAACTTTGATTATAGAGGAGTTTGTCGAATGAAATGTCCTAACTGTCAATCTTCAGATATCGGTAAAATAGGTGAAGAACAATATTATTGTTGGAACTGTTTTATAGAAATGTCCTTTGAAAATGGTCGCTTACACGTCCAAGAAATTCATGAAGATGGCTCCTTATCGTCTTTAGACGACCTCTTTTTAGATGAGGATCAGTAAAATAGATTGACAAAGCGAATCTCATTTTCTATAATTTAGCATAGACTATAAAAGAAATCGATGATGGAAACGAGTAAATGATAGTTCCGTTTATAAGAGAGGCATTTTTAAAAGCTGAGAGAAATGCTAGACGAAGGATCATTGAAGCTATTCCAGAGAGTGGCTAATCCCCACCGGCCATACCCCGTTACGGTATAGCGAGATGATAAGTGTTTATAGCTTATAATTAGGGTGGTACCGCGGAATACAACCGTCCCTACATAATTTTATGTAGGAACGGTTTTTTTATTTTTCTGAAATAGTTGAGGAGGGAATTAATATGAAACATTTAAAATCGTATGAAATAAGGCAACTATTTTTAGATTTTTTTAAAGAAAAAAATCACGATATCGAACCAAGTCAATCGCTTGTCCCCGTTGAAGACCCAACATTATTATGGATCAATAGCGGGGTTGCAACGCTAAAGAAATATTTTGACGGTCGATTAATTCCGGATAACCCACGCATTGCTAACGCACAAAAAGCAATTCGAACGAATGATATAGAAAACATCGGAATTACAGCAAGGCATCATACGTTTTTTGAAATGCTCGGTAATTTTTCAATTGGTGACTATTATAAAAAAGAAGCGATTAGCTTTGCATGGGAATTTTTAACGAGTGAGAAATGGCTAGACTTAGACGAAGAAAAATTGTCTGTCACTGTTCATCCAGAAGATCATGAAGCGTATGAAATTTGGCGTGACGACATTCGCATTCCAGAAGAACGAATTATTCGGATTGAAGAGAACTTTTGGGATATCGGAGAAGGACCGAGTGGACCGAATACAGAAATTTTTTACGATCGAGGAGAAGAATACGGAAATGATCCCAACGATCCTGAGCTTTATCCAGGTGGTGAAAATGAAAGATATTTAGAAATATGGAATCTCGTTTTCTCCCAATTTAATCATAATCCTGATCATACGTACACGCCGCTACCGAAGAAAAATATTGATACGGGTATGGGACTTGAGAGAATAACATCGGTCATCCAAAATACAAAAACAAATTTTGAAACGGATTTATTTTTACCGATCATAAAAAAAATCGAGGATCTATCAAAGGAAAATTATGAACAGTCTAAGGAAAAAGATGTCGCTTTTAAAGTAATTGCTGACCATATTCGAACAGTTACCTTCGCAGTTGGTGATGGCGCATTACCATCGAATGAAGGTAGGGGCTATGTATTAAGACGATTAATTCGTAGAGCTGTTAGATATGCTAAAGATTTAAACATGAATGAACCGTTTTTACATTTACTAGTCGATGAAGTGGCGAGCATTATGAAGCCTTTTTATCCCGAGGTCGATGAGAAGAAAGCATTTATTAAAAAAGTCATTCAAACAGAGGAAGAACGTTTTCACGAAACATTACAAGAAGGACTAAACCAATTAGAAAAAGTGATTAAACAAGTTAAAGAAACGAATCAAAAGCTTTTCCCAGGTAAAGAAGTTTTCACTCTGTATGATACGTATGGTTTTCCGAAAGAATTAACCGAGGAATATGTTGAAAAAGCAGGACTTATCATCGACGAAGATGGCTTTCAAAGCGAGATGGAAAAGCAGCGTGAAAGAGCTCGGGATGCAAGGCAAAAAGTTGACTCCATGCAAGTACAGGATGAGCTATTTCAGAAGATACATGAGGAAAGTGAATTTATTGGCTACGACGAACTAGAAACAACAACGACCATCCAATTGATGATTGGCGAATCCGAAAAAGTGAATAAAATGGATGAAGCGATGGTCGGCTTTGTCATTTTAAAAGAAACGCCTTTTTATGCTGAAAGTGGAGGCCAAGTAGCGGACCGTGGATTGATACGAACAGAAACTGGGAAAATGAAGGTGACAGATGTTCAAAAGGCACCAAATGGCCAACATTTGCACAAAGTTGAAGTTGTGGAAGGTTATTTGGAAGTGGGTCAAAAAGCGACTGCCTCGGTTACTGAAAATTGGCGCCAACCGACGATTAAAAATCATACAGCAACCCATCTATTGCATCAAGCATTGAAAGATGTTTTAGGTGATCACGTAAATCAGGCAGGCTCTCTCGTTCACCCCGACCGGCTAAGATTTGATTTCTCTCATTTTAATGCATTAACAGAGGAGGAAATTGAGAAAATCGAAGCAATCGTCAATGAAAAAATATGGGCATCAATTGACGTTGAAACAGGTTATTATCCAATTGATGAAGCGAAAAGTATGGGGGCAACCGCGTTATTCGGTGAAAAATATGGCGACATTGTTCGCGTCGTTTCTGTCGATGATTATAGTATTGAATTATGTGGTGGCTGCCACGTTAAAAACACAGCAGAAATTGGACTGTTTAAAATCGTCTCAGAATCAGGCATTGGTGCTGGCACGAGACGAATTGAAGCAAGAACTGGTAAAGGTGCCTATGAATACTATCAAGAAAAGCTTGGAATTTTTGAGGAAGTAGTGAAACGGCTAAAAATTAAATCAGTCGAGCAAGTTCCAAATCGAATTGAATCACTATTTGAAGAGATGAAGAAGTTAGAACGGGAAAATGAATCGTTAAACGCTAAATTAGCAAAAAATGAATCCGAATCGGTGCTTGAAAATGTTGTGCAAATTAATGATATATCTGTTTTAGCTCAACAAGTGAATGTTAAAGAAATGACGATGCTCCGAAATATGGTTGATGAATTAAAGGAAAAAATGAAATCAGGTATCGTCTTGCTCGCTACGGAAAATGATGGTAAAGTACAATTAGCTTCAGGTGTTTCAAAAGATTTAATTGAACGAGGATTTCACGCTGGCCAACTCATTAAAGAAGCCGCTAAACGTTGTGGTGGTGGCGGAGGAGGGCGACCAGATATGGCCCAAGCTGGTGGTAAAGATCCAAATAAAATCGATGACGCATTAAATTCTGTAAAAGATTATGTACAAACTGTTTCAACTTCTAACTAATTCAGTTTATAATGGAATTAATAATAAATGAGGGGGGATTTGAATCCATGTCAAATGATCACACGATGAAATTTCAATTTTATGACGACTCACAGGAAAAACAAGTTAATGAAATTTTACATTCCGTTTATCAGTCGCTTGAAGAAAAAGGCTATAACCCAATTAATCAAATTGTAGGTTATTTATTGTCTGGTGATCCTGCATATATCCCTCGTCATAATGATGCACGGAATTTGATACGGAAAGTTGAACGTGATGAAATCATTGAAGAAGTCGTTAAATATTATTTAAAAGCGAATAAAGAGGAAGCTAGATGAAAATATTAGGATTAGACGTCGGTGAAAAAACAATTGGGGTGGCTATTTCTGATGCCCTCCGATTAACCGCTCAAGGTATTGAGACAATTTACTGGGATGAATCTGATTTCAATAGCGCAATTGAACCATTAGAAAAATTAATCCATGAACATGAAATTAGCCAAATTGTTGTTGGGCTTCCAAAAAATATGAATGGAACAATTGGTGAGCGCGCCGAGGCATCACAACGCTTTGCCTCCTATTTAGAAACTCATTTTAATCTCCCAGTGGCTTTATGGGATGAACGTTTGACGACGATGGCCGCCGAACGGGTTTTATTAGAAGCGGATGTAAGTAGGAATAAGCGAAAAAAAGTAATAGATAAAATGGCTGCAATGATGATTTTACAAGGTTTTTTGGATGCAAATCGATAGGAGGTATTTGTATGGAGGAAAAAGAACGAATTATTATCCCTGATGAAAACGGTGATGAGCATTTATTTGACATTTTATTCACCTTTGATGTTGATCAAACGAATAAGTCTTATTTAGTTGCCGTACCAGCTGAGCAAGCTGAAGAAGAAGAGGTTGAAGTTTTCGCATTCCGATTTGAGGAAAGTGATGAGAACGAAGATGATTTAACCTTATTTCAAATTGAATCTGATGAAGAGTGGGATATGATTGAAGAAATGTTAGCTACTTTCACAGAAGCTGACGACGAGTAAAGGTTATAATTTTTATTAATGTGGTTGGGACATTTTATAAAGGATGAATTGTAAAACCGAACGTTGCGTAAACAAGCTCTGGAAATATACGTAGACTCCTGCGGGAAGAAGAGCCTAGGTGAGACCCCACAGTGCTTTAGCACGAGGAGGCTCACCAGCTCCCCGCGGAAAGCGAAGTATATTTCCAGAGCGGGTATGTTCTTGAATTACGTTCGTATTTATTTATTCAAAATCCTTTTGTCCCAGCCATAATTTTTTACGTAAATTTATCATAAAGTAACCTTTTCCTTTACAATTCCGTCTCATTATATAGAAAAAGATAGAAAAAATAGAGATTATATTTTATAATATTACGGACGGAAAGGGGGAAGATGACGTGACTAATTCAAAAGACGAGAAATTAGATTATAAAAGACAGCGAATAAAAGAAGCTAGAATTGCTAGGAAAATAATAATCGTCATTCTTTCAATTTTACTCATTACATTTGTCGTTGGTGGATACTATACTTATCAATACATAGCTAATGGTTTAAGTCCAGCCGACGTAGAGGATGATTCAATCATAGATGTAGAAATTCCTCTAGGATCAAGCGTCGATGCTATTGGCCAAATTTTAGAAGAGCACGAAGTAATTAATAACGCTCGAATATTTAAGTATTATATTAAATTTAAAAATGAATCTGGCTTTCAAGCAGGTGAATATAAATTATCGAAAAGTATGACGCTAGATGAAATTATCGAATCACTGAAAACGGGAAGAATTTTAGTGAATCCGCTTTATACAGTGACGATTCCTGAAGGGTTAACGATTGAAGAAATTGCAGGCATACTAAATACTAATCTTTCAATAGATGAAGAAGAATTTTTAGAGAAAATGACGGATGAAGAGTATATTAAATCACTCATACCGATGTATCCGACAATTTTATCCGAAGAAATTCTCAATGAACAAATTCGTTATCCGTTAGAAGGCTATTTATACGCGTCGACTTATCCGATATATGACGAACAACCGACAGTTGAACAAATTGTAGAACTCTTACTACAACAAACCGAGCAACGACTAAGACCGTATATACAAGATATTGAACAAAGAGGCTTTACGGTTCATGAAGCAATTACGATGGCTTCATTAATCGAGGAAGAAGCAGTCGGTGAAGAAGACCGGAAAATTATTTCAGGGGTGTTTTATAACCGGATGAATATGAGTCCACCGATGCCACTGCAGACGGACCCGACTGTGCTTTATGCATTAGGGGGACATAAAGAAAGAGTTCTCTATGAGGATTTAGAAGTTGATTCACCTTATAACACATATTTATATCCTGGTTTACCTGTAGGTCCGATAGCTAATTTTCACGAGAATGCCTTACAATCTGCGTTATATCCTGAGGAGCATGATTATTTATATTTCGTCGCATCCTACGAAGGCGACGTTCATTATGCTGAAACATATGCTGAACATCAAGAGAACATCGCTACTTATCGTCCTCCTCGTGATTAGAAAAAATGAATGATATCTTAGGGAGTGCGCCTAAAAATCGTATTCCCTAGTTTTTATTTTGTTTAAAGAAGGTGAGCTTGTGGGGGATATAGGGGCAAAGGAATATTTCCAATCGTTATATAAAGAAGATTCTACGTTAATACAGCAATTGGAACGTTACGCTGAAGAATACAACGTTCCTATTATAGAAAAAGATAGTATCGAATTGTTAAAACAACTCATTCGAATTCATCAGCCGAAACGTATATTAGAAATTGGGACAGCTATCGGTTATTCAGCGATTCAAATGGCAAGCGCCTGTGGAAATAGCTTCATTACGACAATTGAAATGGATGAAAACCGATACGAAGAAGCTGTTAAACATATAAAAGAAGCCTTGCTTGACCATCGAATTGAAGTCATTTTACAAAAAGGAGAAACCTATATAGAAAATTTATCAAAAAGCTCAACTTTTGATTTCGTATTTATTGATGCAGCGAAGGCCCAATATCAATCATATGTTGAATTAATTGATCCACATTTGGAGCAACATGGACTTATCGTTATTGATAATGTTTATTTTAAAGGGTACGTCATGGAAGAGAATAATGCGTCAAAGCGTTTACAAAAGCTAGGTCAGAAAATAAATCATTTCAATAAATGGTTGATTGAAAACGATGCATATGATACAACATTTGTAGCATCAGGTGATGGCCTTGCAATTGCAATAAAAAAATAATCATGATGGTGCACTACATTTTAAATGGGGTTAAAAATATATAAGGAAGGAGCACCATTTTGTGGAGAAAGAAAAACCGATCATTATCGGTGTGGCAGGTGGGACTGGTTCTGGAAAAACAACGGTAACAAAAGCAATCTGTGAAAAAATCGGTGATGGAAACGTTTTAATGATTGAACAAGATTATTATTATAAGGATCAATCCGATCTTCCTTTTGAGGAACGATTGAAAACGAATTACGACCATCCCTTTGCCTTCGATAATGATTTACTCATTGAACAATTAAATCAATTAATAAATTGGCAACCGATTGAAAAACCTGTTTACAATTATGCAAAGCATACACGTTCAACGGAAACAATTTATTGCGAACCGAAAGAAGTTATTATTTTAGAAGGAATTTTAGTTCTTGAAGACGAAAGGTTACGTCGACTGATGGATATTAAAGTATTCGTCGACACAGATAGTGATTTAAGAATTATTCGCAGGCTTAAACGGGATATTGAAGAAAGAGGCCGCTCTTTTGAATCGGTTATTGATCAATATATCAATTTTGTCAGACCGATGCATCTTCAATTCGTTGAGCCAGCTAAACGGTATGCAGACATCATCATTCCCGAGGGTGGGGAAAATATGGTTGCAATTGATTTGCTTACGACTAAAATTAACAGTATTATTCAATATAAAATCACATAATTAAGCTGACTTATCATACATTTATTTTTAAATGGTAAAAAGACGGTTTAAATATAAAGGAGTGTAATTTTTAATGGTAGACGAGAAAAAGTATTATATGACTCTAGAGGGGAAAGAAAAGTTAGAAAAAGAGCTTGATGAATTAAAAACAGTTAGACGTCCTGAAGTTGTTGAACGAATTAAAGTTGCGAGAAGCTTCGGTGACTTATCGGAGAACTCTGAATATGATTCCGCTAAAGAGGAACAGGCATTTGTCGAGTCAAAAATCGCTCAGTTAGAAAAAATGATTCGCAATGCAGTGATCATTGAAAGTAATGGGGAAAACTCAGATATCGTGGAACTAGGTAAAAAAGTTAAATTTGTTGAGCTTCCAGATGGTGATGAAGAGGAATATCAAATTGTCGGTAGTGCTGAAGCTGATCCGTTCGAAGGTAAAATTTCAAATGATTCGCCAATGGCACAAAGCCTGCTAGGTAAAAAAGTTGGTGAAGTTGTAAACGTCAATACTCCAGGCGGGGATATTGAAGTTAAGATTGTTGAAGTGATATAAATTTTGACAAAACAAAGTCCTGCACAATGAATACGTGTAGGACTTTATTCTACAATTTTGAAAAGTAATTCATCAGTTTATAGTTAAATGAATAGATTATATAGACAAGCTCTATTAATTGATGAAAAGGAGAGGATTCCTTATGCCCAATCAAACTGGATCACGTGCTGAGCGTTATGAAAAGCAAAGAAAAGATACGAAAAAAATTAATCGTCTTATTTTATTAGCTGTTCTTCTCGTTCTTTTACTCATCGGGTTTATTATTTTCGGTGGTAGTGATGATGAGGAAGATATAAATGAAGATCAAAACAACGAAGAAAACGAACTTAACGATGAAGATGAACAACCAGTTGATGAAGGCGAATCTGAAGAGGACGGTACAACAAACGGGGAAAACGACGAAGCTACTGAAAATAATGGTGACGATGATAATACTAACGGTAATCAAGATGATTTAGCTACGGGAGGAAATGCAGAAGAGGAACATTTGGACTCAGATGATCCGAATGTGTTAAATGTTATTGTGAAGGAATGGTCTGTATTAGAAACAGAGCAAGAAGAACCTCATGTCATTAATTTGAATGAGGATTCTATTGACCGTCAAGAAATAGAACTTGCTATCGCGAGTGCCCTTGAATTAAATCGCGAACAATTAACTTATTGGTGGTTAGAAAGTGGAGGCATTCCAGATCGAATCGTTGGAACAGTTGAAGACCGTCAATCGTCAGAAATTTTCCGCGTTTATTTGAATTGGATAGAAAATGAAGGGTGGAAGCCGAATCGAGTCGAAGTGCTCCTTGAAAATGATAGTCCACCTTATTTACAGCAAAATAGTAATGATGAAGAGGATGAATTAGAAGAAAATGATGAAGCTGAATGATGAAAGAGGTAATCCATGATGACAATAGGAATTATCGGAGCTATGGACGAAGAAGTAACAGCTCTCTTAACTAATATGAATGTAGACAATGAACATAAAATTGCTCGAAGTAAATTTTATGAAGGTACGATTGAAGGGGTTCGCGTTATTTTACTTCAATCAGGAATAGGTAAAGTGAATGCGAGTCTTTCAACGGCTATTTTACATGAACGTTTCAAGCCGAAAGTTGTCATTAATACAGGCTCAGCTGGAGGCGTTGATGAAGCATTGAATGTCGGTGATATCGTCATCGGAAAAGATGTCGTCCACCATGATGCTGATGCGACGGCTTTTGGTTATGCGTATGGTCAAATTCCGCAAATGCCTCATTTTTTTCAGTCTGATTCCGAATTAATAAAATTAGCGGAAGAGACGATTGGGGAAATTAACCAACAAATAAAAGTAAAAGTTGGAACGATCGGAACAGGAGATTCGTTTATGTCAGATCAAGCTCGCGTTCGTGAAGTTGTTAAAAAATTACCGACAGTTAAAGCGTTTGAAATGGAAGCGGCTGCAATTGCTCAAGTTTGCTATCAATACGATACGCGGTTTTTAATTATTCGCTCGTTATCTGATATTGCTGGAAAAGAGTCTAATATTAGCTTTGATCAATTTTTAGAAACGGCTGCTAAAAATAGTGCCGAATTAATTATAAAAATGTTGAAAAAAATAAAGTAAAAGAGCTGGCGTTATTGTTGGAGATTGTTTTTCCAACAAAATAACGTCTTAGCTCTTTTACTCATAGCTCCATAAATAGTAACCACCAAAAATGAGTAACAAAAGAAGTGTAACGATGAGTAATGCATATCCGAATCCACTAGCAGGCTGAGGCGGCGGATAGCTTGGATAATAATCGTAATAAGGATTTGGGTAATGCGGATAATAAGGAACTTCCTCGGTGTACGGATACATCTGAATCACTCCAACATCTAATGACGTATTAATAGCATATGGAATTATTTCATGAATGACTAGATGACCGCCTAAATATGAGCAATTTTACTCATCGTTATTCTTCTTTGCTTCCTCACGAAAAAAAGCATGAAACATTTTCATTAAAGCCCTTTTTTCGATTCTTGACACATAACTACGAGAAATGTTCAATGCTTTAGCAATTTCCCGCTGTGTTTCTTCCCTTTGCTTATTCAAGCCGTAACGTTTAATAATAACTTCCTTTTCCCGATCGTTTAGTAAATTGATGTATTGAAATACTTTTTCAATTTCCATCGATGTTTGGATTTTTTCGACTAGGTCTGGCTGTTCAGATTTTAAAATGTCGATTAAACTAATCTCATTTCCTTCTTTGTCAGAACCAATCGGATCATGAAGCGACATATCTTTATTACTTTTTTTCGATGATCTTAAATGCATTAAAATTTCATTATCAATACATCGTGCAACATAGGTCGCTAGTTTTGTTCCTTTGTCTCGAGAAAAGCTTTCTACACCTTTAATGAGGCCGATCGTTCCTATTGAAATTAAATCCTCTTGATCTTCTTTATTGTTTTCGTATTTTTTTGCAATGTGGGCAACGAGTCTTAAATTATGTTCGATGAGCTTATTACGTGCCTCAAAATCTCCATTTTCCCATCTTTCTAAATACATTCGTTCATCATCTGGATTTAAAGGTTGCGGAAAAGCATTCCCTTTGACATAGGAAAAAAAGAACTGGACGTTTTGGAACAATAAAGCGATAAATTTTGACAAAGTAAACATATGACTGATCAACCCCACGACATAATCTATAGGTATACGCCTATAATTTAATGTTATGTCGATTGGAATGTTTTGTGCGTGTACATAATAAACTCAACGGGAATTGTTTTTATAAGATATTAAGGAATATAGCCATGGAATCCGTATTTGTTTATCGTTAACGTATCATTAGTTATTATTGAAAAGTAACT
>CALKAL010000184.1 GCA_937983065.1 uncultured Bacillaceae bacterium
CGAATGAATAATCCAGATTTAAAAACTGAGAGATTTTTAATAGGAAATACGGTTCCAACAGAAATTAGACTTGTTTACCTTGATAGTGTCGCAAATGATGAAGACATTAATGAGATGCGGCAACGTTTAAACAAGTTAGAAGCCGATGATATACTAGAAAGCTCGATGTTAATCCAATATATTGAGGATAATGTTTATTCAATCTTCCCACAATTTATATCGACAGAATTGCCAGATCGATTTTCTTTTTCATTGAATGAAGGCCGTTTAGGGATACTCGTTGACAAAAGTCCATCTGGAATAATTGCACCAGCATCTTTTTTTAGTTTTTTCGAATCGACTGAAGATTTATATTCAAAATGGAATTTAGCCTCTTTCATCCGAATAATGAGATTATTAGCGACGTTTCTTTCTTTAGTTGCTACTCCTTTTTATGTAGCAGCGTTAACATTTCATTATGAAATTGTACCGACTGAATTGTTAGTTCAACTTGGTGATTCCCGTTCCCGTGTCCCCTTTCCACCAATACTAGAAGCGCTTATTATGGAGTTGTTTATCGAATTTATTCGTGAAGCAGGGGCAAGACTACCATCGAAAGTTGGACAAACAATGGGTATCGTCGGTGGAATCGTTATTGGGCAAGCGATTGTTGAAGCTGGATTTACGAGTAATATATTAATTATTATCGTTGCATTAAGTGCATTAGGCTCGTTTACCGCACCGAGTTATTTAATGGGCTCGACCATTCGAATTATCCGCTTTCCACTTATTATTATTTCAGGGATCTGGGGGATTTTAGGCATCATGTTTAGTTTCGCATTTATCGTTATTCATTTATTGAAGCAACGATCGTTAAATCGTCCTTATTTATCCCCTTTTTATCCGTTACAAGTGAAGGATTTAGATAATTCAATTTATCGTTACCCATTTTCAATCAGTAATAAACGTCCTTTTTCAAACAGTCCAAAAGTTTCTAAACGATTTAATATACCAAAAAAGAAACATAAAAAAAATAACGATATTGATGAACAGGTGTTTACATGAATCAAACACTTAACATTCCGAACGATATTAAAATAAAAGCGTTTTATTTGTTTTACATTATTAATTCCGTTCAAATCGGTGTTGGTATTACAGGTTATCCAAAAATCGTTTTCGCAGAAGCAAAGAAGGATAGTTGGATTTCTTTAATAATTGCCGTACTTATAGTTCACATCATTATTGCTTGCATCATTTATATATTAAATAGCTATGACAATACTGATTTGCACGGAATTTTGGAACAATCATTTGGTAAAATAATCGGACGAACAGTCAGTTTTCTGTTTATTATTTATTTAGTTCTCGCTATTACAAGCATATATCTAAATTTTATAGAAATTGTAAATGTTTTTTTGTTTTCGAGACTAAGCGATTGGGTTCCAACATTAATGGTTTTATTATAAATGATTTATTCTATATTAGGTGGGTTTCGTGCTGTCGTTGGTACTTGTTTCGTTTTATTTTTCTCCACAATATGGATGATTCTATTATTGTATGAACCGATGCGGCATATTGATTTCTTAAATTACGCTCCCATTTTTGAAGCAAGTTTACAAGATATTGCTTCAGGAACTCTTGTATCGGCATATTCTATATTAGGATTTGAGGTCCTATGGTTTTTCTACCCGTTTATTATTGATAAAAAAAACATTACTCGCTACAGTCAACTAGGGGCTTTCCTTTCGGGATTATTATTATTTTTAGCCCTTGCTACATCGATTGGTTTTTTTAGTGCTACACAACTTGAAGAGAACATTTGGCCACTATTACAAATGTTTAAAAATTTATCCTTCCCTCTATTTGAGCGGTTTGATATTATCGTTGTCGGTCTTTGGCTTCTAATTATATTATCAAATGTTGTTATTTTAGGTTGGGTAATTACATTTGGACTTAGACGAATTACGAAATTTAAACAAAAACATTATTTATACATTCTCTCATCGTTAATATTTTTATCAACATTTTACTTTGATGAACGTCAAAGGATTGTAGATTTTACCGATTTTAGTGCTAAGTTAGGTCTGTTTTTTGCCTTTCTATTACCAATCCTTCTTCTTCCTTTTGCTATTATTCGAAGACGGAAAGGAAAGAAAAATAATGCATAGATTATATATGTTCCTATTGCTCTTTAGTTTGACTTTCTTAGTAAGCTGTATCCCCCCTAAAAAGATCATTGAAGATTTGGGGATTGTCACGGCGATAGGGTTTGATCTAGACGAAGATGAGAAAGAATTGATTAGAGGAACAACTGTTATATATCAATTCAATCCTCAAGAAACAAACACGTCACAAATTATAACGAGTGAAGGACTGACCGTCCGTGAAGTTCGTAATCAAGCGAATAAAAAATCAATGCACTATGTCGTCCCTGGACATTTAAACGTTATTATTTTCGGTCAACAAATAGCAGAGAAAGGAATTGGACCTTATCTTGATGCCCTTGCCCGCAACGCCGAAATACCGAATACTTATCATATTACGATGTCCCTTCAGCCAGCGAATGAACTATTAAACGCTAGTAATTATGAAGACGCTGCAAATGTCGGTGCTTATTTAAATCGGCTTTTAATGAATGCGGTCGATAATGAAATCATTATTGGAAGTAGACAGTTTGAGTTTTTTAAGCTTTTCTTCGAGTCTGGACAAGACCCAACGATTCCATTATTACATATTAATAATGATAAAGTTGAAATTGCTGGAATTGCTTTACTACAAGATGACCGCTATGTCGGATATGTCGATGTGACTGATGCATTTTACATGAGATTATTAAAAGAACAATTTGAAGCTGGAGAACTTACCGTGCAGTTGCCAACCGAACCTTTTGAGTCATATTTAAGCAGCTACGCTAAAGATCATTTAGACCATTTTAATTTATCTATCCATCAAATAGAGAGCGATTCGACGATAAAACTCATTGATCAAGATGCATTAACATTTAAAGCTGAAGTAGACTTTAGAGGAAAGTTATTAGAATTATCGATGCCTTTAGAATTAGAAGATAGTGATGTGATTAGTCAGATTGAACGTGAAATTGAAAAGATACTTGAAGAAAAACTGATTGAAATTATTACGATGACTAAAGAAAAAAATACCGACCCGTTTGGATTCGGCAAACTTTATGATTCCACTGTTCGTGGGAAAGAATTAACTACTGAAGAATGGAGAGAATTGTATCCGAACATAGAAATCGATTTTGATTTTAATGTTAAAATAACACGTTACGGAACAGTTGATTAATGGGAATAAAATATACAGAGTAAGGACAAAAGAGGTTGGACAAGGCCGTAGAGGTATACCTACGCCTGCCCCAACTTCTTTTTAAATACGCTATTAAGTAATATTATTTCATTGTCCTTAGAATTAATTGAATAACTTCGTCTTTTGCTTCAGACGATTTATAGGTTAGCATTTTTTCTCGTATCTTTTCCCGATTATCGTATAATTCATAGATATTTTCTAAAAGTTTCTCCTCTGTTACTAATTCTTCTCCTAATACTTCGGCATACCCTTGTTTCTGAAACGACTGGGCATTTAAAATTTGATCACCACGACTTACTTCTTTAGATAAAGGAATAAGCAACATCGGAATTCTTAATGCTAAAAACTCAAAAATGGCATTGGCGCCTGCTCTTGAAACGACTAAATCTGTTATTGAAAAAATATGTTTTAATTGATCGGTTACATATTCATATTGGATGTAGCCTTTTTCATTAATTGACTCATCGACTTTACCTTCCCCACAAAGATGAATGACTTGGAACTTTTTTAATAACTGTGGAAGTGCGTTTCGAATGGCATCATTAATTTTTTGCGCTCCAGAGCTCCCTCCCATTACTAAAATTATTGGCTTATGAGGAGAAAATCCCGTTAATTGATACCCTTCATCCTTATCCCCAGTAAAAAGTTCCTCACGAATAACCGCTCCAACGTATTTCCCCTTATTTCCCGGAAAATATTTAACCGTTTCTGGAAATTGAGTTAAAACATAATTAACAAATTTACTAGCAATTTTATTAGCTAATCCAGGTGTATAGTCTGATTCATGAATGATTGCGGGAATCTTCCTCGACCGAGCTGCCATTGTGACGGGAACAGAGACGAATCCTCCTTTAGAGAAAACGATTTGGGGTTTTACCTTTTTTAAGATTTTTCGTGATTGTAATGCTCCTTTTAGAACACGAAATGGATCTTTAAAATTCTCCATTGACATATACCGACGCAGCTTACCCGTTGCAATACCGTGATAAGTGACCCCATCAATTGGACTGACTAATTCTTTTTCAATTCCATTGTAAGACCCAATATAATGAACATCATATCCTTCGTTTAAAAAATGAGGAATGAGTGCTAAATTAACGACAACGTGACCTGCAGTTCCCCCACCAGTAAAGACGATACTTTTCTTTCGCATTTATAAACGCCCCTTCTTAATAGTTCTCATCAATAAATACTATAGTCATATTAGCAAACATTCACTGTATTTAATAGGTGAAATTTTAAATGTTGCATTCAAATATGTTCAATGGGATTGTTATTAACAATATTATAAAAGTAAGATGGGTTATTTCTTCCAACTTCACGATATACGTAGTTTATTTTGTTAGTTTTAAATTCTTTTAGCAAAATCGATAACTTATCTAGCTCATAAATAGGCACTTCGCCATCGGATATATGTTTAATAGTGCATTGAATATTATAAGGTTTTATAACAGCTAATAAGTTCGACAACGGATTATAATAACTTGTTTTCCCTTGAAATGTTAACTTAAAATTTTCATGATAATAATCACAAATTAAATCATTATGAAATAAAATAATATCTTGATTTATTCGTGTCTCTTGAATTAAGTGATAAATAATTTGTTCATTATGACGCATTGAATATGAAATATCGCATAAAATAAATTGTATCGAATGCTGATTAACAGTCCAATCTTTCTTTCTATAAACAATTGATTCCTCAAGGTTGTTCCCTTTTAAATGATTGAGCATCGTTTGCGTCCAATTAATTTTGTTATGTAATTGTTTAATTTCAGGTTTTTTATATGTTTTAATTAAATTTATTATGTCTTCCTTAGTAAGTTCAGTTTTTACACTAGATTTCAATTTTAACTCATTTTCAATTATTGATGGATTTATTTTTGTTTTATGAAAAAAGGTTGGAATTGATAATTTTGAAAAGTTAATAGTTATACCTCCCATTTTATCAATGATTGAAACCGATCCTTTCTTATTATATGTTTCATTAAGCATATTTTTAATATAAATCCTAAATTTAAACAAAAAAAAGCTTGTTCATAATTATGAACAAGCTGCTAATTATCGATAAGATTTTGGATTTAAGGCATCTTTGACACCTTCACCAATAAAGTTAATCGATAAGATTGTTAATACTAAAATAATTCCTGGTGGAGCCCAAACCCACGGCATACCTTGTAACACGTCAATTTCTCTTGCTCCAGATAACATGTTCCCCCAACTTGGGGTTCCTTGAGGTACACCGAAGCCTAAATAACTTAACCCTGTTTCTGCAACAATCATACTTGCAAATGAAATAGTCATTTGTACGATGATTGTAGATAATATGTTTGGTAATAAATGTTTCATTATGACTTTTGATGGTTTTGTACCGATAGATATTGCCGCTAAAACGTACTCATTTTCTTTTTCAGCTAGTACCTTACTTCTAACAAGACGGGCAATTCCGCCCCAGCTTAGAACACTAATAACGATAATTAAAACGATAACACCGTCTACATGGCGGAAAAGAATTGAGTTTAAAACGATAACGAAAATTAAAAATGGAAAGTTTAAAATAAAATCAGTGAAACGCATTAAAACTGAATCTACTTTTCCTCCAAAGTAACCAGCAACAGATCCAATAAACGTTCCAATAATCGTTACAATTAACACACAGGAGATACCAATGGTTAATGACACGCGCCCACCATAAAGTAATCGGGTAAAGACGTCACGACCACCTTTATCTGTACCTAACCAATGTTCGGCTGATGGACTTAATCCCATTGATGAAAGGTTAACTCTCGTAATATCAGCTGTAGTAATATACGGCGCTAAAAATGATAAAACAGCTATTAATACTAAGTAAGTTAAACTTATCATCGCTATTTTATTACGAACAAACTTTTTACGGGCAATGGCCCAAGGTGACGTTCCTCTTTTCATCTTTTTAGTATTATCTTGTTTTGTTACAGTCTCCACAGCCATTCCCCCCTATTCTAAGCGTATTCTCGGATCGACTATTCCGTATAATATATCAGCGAGTAAGTTACCTACTAAAACGAGTAGCGATGAAAACATGACTATAGTCATTACAACCGCATAATCTCTGCTTTGTACAGAATCCAATAGTAATGTTCCAAGTCCTGGATAGTTAAATATCGCTTCTGTTATAACCGCACCACTAATTAAGTTAACTAAATCAAATCCTAAAAATGTAACTAATGGAATAATCGAGTTACGTAAAATGTGACTGTTGTAAATTTTAGATTCTGATGTTCCTTTAGCTCTTGCCGTTCGAACAAAGTCTTTTCGACTATTTTCTATAATATCATTACGTAAAAATTGCGTATAACTTGCCGTACTCATTAAACCGAGTATGATTGCTGGCACTAATACGTGATGAAATCTACTAATCCAATACTCTAATGTTCCAGGTTCTAATCCTACTCCAACTGAACCAGTATATGGAATCCAACCCAATTTAAATGAGAAAAAGTATATTGCCACAATACCCGCAATATATGAAGGTACAGCTAGACCAAAGTAGTTAAACCCACCTATTAAATGGTCCATTTTTGTATACGGTTTTCTACCTGCGTACATTCCCATCGAAAACGCCACTATATATGTAATTATAAGCGACATGATTCCAAGAAAAACTGTGTTTGGTAAACGATCTAAGATAAGGTCTTTTACATCATATCTATATTTTACTGACTTACCAAAATCACCTTGAACAAAATTTGTAATCCATCTAACATATTGCTCTGGGATAGGATCATTTAAACCTGCTTCTTCTCTCATTCGCTCTATATATTCAGGGTCAGTATTTGTTGGGTCAATTTCTCCACCAAAGGGATCCCCTGGCATGGCTAATGCCAGGGAAAATACCACGATGGAGATAAGGAGTAGCATGGGAATCATACCCAGCAATCTTCGGAGTATATATTTTATCATGTCCATTCTCCTTATCTAATAATTTCTAGCTCTTATTCTTGGTCTTCAGCTTCGATGTACCATTCGCTAGGATTATTCCAGCCGTTTACATCGATAGTAAAGCCTTTAATACGATCTTGTTTTGCATACACTGCATCAAGTGCAGTAATGATAAGCATTGGTGCTTCATCATTAATTAGTTGCTGCCACTCAGTGTAAATTTGTTGACGGTTTGCTTTTTGCTCATCTTCGTCAGTACCTACTATATCAACGTTAAGTGCATCAGCTAATAGTTGGTCAGACTCTTCATTTAAGAAACGTGGGTAGTTCCATAATGCATCAGAAGTCCATAATCCAGATGGGTCTGGGTCTACACCAGTTGACCAACCACCGAAGAATAATTCAAAATCAGGTGCATCTGTTGGATCACTTTCTTCTAAAGTATCATAGTATAACCCTACTTCAACCATATTTACAGTTGCATTTAGGCCAACATCTTGCCAGTTTTGAACGAAAGCTTGTGCACGTGTTTCAAAGGCAGGATCTCCAGTGTCGTAATGAGAGAACTCAATTGTAAACTCATTACCGTCTGGATCTTCTCTCCAGCCATCATCGTTTACGTCAATATATCCAGCTTCATCTAATAATTCCATAGCTCTTTCTGGATCATATTCGTACGGATTTAAGTCTGCAGGATCAGCAGCAATCCAGTGTGCTGGTGGTACAGGTGCGTTAATAACTTCACCGTATCCGCCAAAGAACTCTTCTACCCAAGGTTCACGATCAAGCGCATACCACATAGCTTGACGTAATAACTTGTTTTGGAATTTGTCATATTGACCAGCAATAACGTTTTCCTCATGATCGTAATAACCTAATCTAAATCCAACATAGTAGTAAGATAGACCAGGAGCTGTTACGACACTAACTCCTTCAACTTCTCCAGCTTGTTCAGCTAATCTAGGAGCAATTGAAACGAAGTCAACTTGACCTGATTCTAAAGCACCGATAACTGAATCATTCGGAACTACTTGAACGACTAGCCCGTCTAAGTTAGGCTCACCTTGCCAGTAGTCTTCAAACTTTTCTAACTCATAGTACTCGCCTTCACGGTAGTTTTTCATTGTGAATGGACCAGTACCGATAATTTCGTTACGAATTAATGCATCTTCTTCCATGTCAGCTACTTCCATATCTCCATAAACTGTAGTGTTCATTGGATATGTCCATAGGTTAACTAAGTTATTAACTTTCGCTTCAACGAATTCGATTTCGATTTCGTAGTCACTAATAACGTTAATACCTGAAATGGAATCAGCTTCTCCATCTCTATACTCAACAGCCCCAACGATATCTGCAACGTTAGTCCAACGAGGGCCTGTATAGTCCGGATGTGCTAATGTTTCAAGAGCTAATACCCAGTCATGAACCGTTAATTCATCACCGTTATGCCATTTAACGCCTTCTTGGAAAGTAAACGTGTAGTTAATGTTATCTTCAGATTCCCAATCAGCAATGTAAGGAATTGGCTCTAAGTTTTCATCATAATCAATTAAGCTTTCTTGGACAAATTGGTTCACTTCTGCTTCTGATGAAGAACCGTAGAAGTTAACATCTAATGGACCAGTTGGACCACTAGCAATTGCATAAGTGAAAGTTCCGCCTTGTGCAGGACCACTGTCACCTTCAGTTTCTTCTGTATCGTCTTGTTGTTCAGTGTCTTCTGTATCATCTTGCTCTTGTTCTTCTTCATCACTGTCGCCACATGCAGCTAAAAATAGCGCAAGGACTAATAACATGGATGCAAGCCATAACCATGACTTTTTCATTTGACATTTCCCCCTAATCTTTTTTAAAAATAATTAATTAATCATAAAGGATGCAAGCTACTTGGTGTCCTGGCTTCACCTCCTTTAATGTTGGCTTAATTTCAGCACATTCTGGTTTTGCCAACGGACATCTCGTGTGGAACGGACATCCGGTTGGAGGATTAGAAGGACTCGGTACATCTCCTTCCAAAACTATTCTTTCCTTTTTTAATTGAGGATTTGGTTCAGGTATTGCTGAAATTAATGCTTTTGTATATGGATGAAGTGGCTCATCATAAAGTGAGTCTTTATCTGCCACTTCAACTAATCCACCTAAATACATAACTCCAATACGGTCGCTCATATGTTTCACAACACTTAAATCATGAGCAATGAATAAATAAGTTAAATCAAATTCATCTTGTAAATCTTTCAACAAGTTTAGTACTTGAGATTGCACAGAAACGTCTAATGCAGAAACAGGTTCGTCTGCAATTACTAATTTCGGATTAAGTGCTAGTGATCTAGCAATTCCGATACGCTGACGTTGTCCACCAGAAAATTCATGTGCATATTTATAATAGGCATCTTCAGGTAAGCCTACTCGATTAAGAAGCTCCATAACTTCTTTTTTAAGTTCTTTTTTGTTTTTTCGTTTATTATAATTTAATATCGGTTCAGAAACAATATCCCCAACCATTTGCATCGGATTAAGTGAAGCATATGGATCTTGGAATACCATTTGGAAATCTTGTCTAGCTTTTCTCAAGTTTGAACCTGATACATTCGTAATATCTTTACCGTCAAATAAAATTTGGCCTTCTGTCGGCTTATTCAATCTTAAAATCGTCCGACCTGCTGTTGATTTTCCACATCCAGATTCTCCAACTAAACCAAAAGTCTCACCTTTTTTGATTTTTAAAGAGATACCATCAACGGCTTTAACGTGCCCGACTGTTTTTTTGAAAAAACCACCTTTAATAGGGTAATAGGTTTTTAGATTATTAACCTCAAGTAAGTATTCTGTTTCTTCATTTGATTGAGTTTGCTTGTTTAATTCTTCTGTTGTTGCCATTATGCATTCGCTCCCTCTTTCGGACGACTTTCTTCATATAGAATACAAGAAACTTCATGTCCCTTTTCTACCTCCGCTAACTGAGGTGTAATCGTTAAACATTCTTCGGTTGCCAATGGACAACGGTTAGCAAATTTACACCCTACACGAGGCATATCTTTTAATGAAGGTACAATTCCTTTAATTGATCCAAGTCTTTCTTGTTTATCTTCCATACGTGGAATTGATTCCATTAGCTTTTTCGTATAAGGATGTTTAGGATTTTCAAATAACTCTACGACATTCGTTCTTTCAACGATTTCTCCTGCGTACATAACGATGACATCATCACACATTTCCGCAACAACACCTAAGTCATGGGTAATTAGCATGATAGCCATATCGTTAATTTTCTGTACGTCTCTCAATAAATCTAAAATTTGCGCTTGAACGGTTACGTCTAATGCCGTAGTCGGCTCATCAGCAATAAGTAGCTGTGGTTGACATGCAATAGCCATAGCTATCATAACCCGTTGGCGCATCCCCCCCGATAATTGGTGAGGATATTCTTCAACAATCTCTTCTGCTCTTGAAATTCCGACACTTTCTAGTAGAGAGACAGATCTTTCTCGTGCGTCTTTTTTACTAATGTCGAAATGGTTAAAAAGTACCTCTTCTACTTGATAACCGATTGTAAAAACTGGATTTAGTGCTGTCATCGGCTCCTGGAAAATCATTGAGATGTCTTTTCCACGAATTTTATTCATTTTTTTATCGTTGTAATCAACAATATTTTCACCGTTGAACAGAACTTCACCACCGCGGATTTTACCGATCCCTTTCGGTAATAAGTGCATGATGGAAAGTGACATCACACTCTTACCGCAACCCGATTCCCCAACAACGCCTAGAATTTTACCTTTCTCGACCGTGAACGAAACTTTATCAACCGCATTATAATAGTCTCCGTCAATCGGAAAAGCAGTTTCTAAGTCTTTCACTTCGAGTAATGGTGTTTGATTTTGTAATGTATTTTCGCTCATGGCACACCTCTAGATATTAAGATTTTTCTGAATTTTATATGTTAAAAATAAATTGATTTGTTTTACTTGTATAACATCATAATACATTAGCGTACTAAATTTCAATAGGTAATTTCTTTTTACCAGCAATTTACGTATTTTTAAGGTATATCATACAACAAAACATGAATAAATCAAACATAATTTAAGAAATTTATAGCTAATTTGACTAAAGATTAAATTTTAAAACTATTTAAATCAGCGTTGTATGTTATATCGGAAAAGTTCGACAAGCGAAAGTTTTATAAACTATTAATGTCTTAATATTATAAATGAACTTTATAAATACTGATAAAAACTAATAAAAATGTCCTATGTTAAAGGTAAGCCGTTGAAATATGTATAATTACTCAAATACTATGGACAATCTACTAAGTAAACATTAGTTTTATATGAATATAACAAGTAAACAATATTACAATTATAATAAATATGTTTAAAATAATAAAGTACTAATTTTAAAAAACTT
>CALKAL010000185.1 GCA_937983065.1 uncultured Bacillaceae bacterium
TGATACAAAACTCGGAGTGAGTACACGGACCCACTCCGAAATTTTCTAAGTTTATTTTATTATATGATTAACCTTCTAATAATAGGTCATATGGATCTTCAATTAATTCTTTTACTTTAACTAAAAATTGTACCGCTTCACGTCCGTCAATAACCCGGTGATCATAAGATAGAGCTAAATACATCATTGGACGAACTTCAATGGAATCATCAGGCATTACTTTCGGTCGTTTTTCAATTTTGTGCATTCCTAAAATACCGACTTGCGGTGCATTTAATATTGGTGTTGACATTAAGGAGCCGAAAATTCCACCGTTTGTTATCGTAAATGTTCCACCTTGTAAGTCGTTAAGACCTAATTTACCGTCACGTGCTTTAACGGCTAAATTGCCGATTTCCTCTTCAATACCCGCGAACGTTAGTCGATCGGCATCACGAACGACTGGTACGACGAGCCCTTCTTCCGTAGATACTGCTACACCGATGTCATAAAATTTCTTTAAGACGAGCTCATCCCCTTGAATTTCTGAATTAACTTCAGGGAATTCTCTTAATGCACCGACGACAGCTTTTGTGAAGAATGACATAAAGCCAAGCTTCACACCGTGTTTCTTAAGGAATTCGTCTTTACGTTCATTACGAAGCTTCATGACATTAGTCATGTCTACTTCATTAAACGTTGTTAGCATTGCAGCGTTATGCTGTGCTTCTACAAGACGTTTTGCTATGGTTTGTCTACGGCGAGACATTTTAACGCGTTCAACTGGCTTATCAAATTCCGTTTTTTCAGCTGCTGGTGCACTTGCTTTTTTATTAGCATTTACTTTTTGCTGAGCTAACGCTTCTACATCTTCTTTAGAAATACGGCCAACGGGATCTTTCGGTTTAATTTCCGACAAGTCTATCCCTAATTCACGGGCGCGTTTACGTGTTGCAGGTGATGCAACTGGATCGTCCACACTTGTTTCGGCAACTGTTTCTTCTGCTGCTGCAGGGGCTTTATCTTCTACTTTCGCTTCTTTTTCTGGTGCTGCTGTTTCAGGTGCTTTGTCACTAGAAGTATCGGCTACAGCTGTTCCACTTTCATCAACTTTTGCAATCACTTGACCGACTACAACATCTTCCCCTTCTTCAGCTACAACTTCTGTAATAACTCCAGAAAAATCTGAATTAACTTCTACGTTAACTTTGTCTGTTTCAAGTTCTACGACAGGATCACCTTGCTCTACCTTATCACCAACTTTAACTAACCATTCTGCTATTGTTCCTTCAGTAATTGATTCCGCCAATTCTGGAACGATAATTTCCTTCACAACGAATTCCTCCTTTATTCTAACGACAATGCTTCATTAATAATACGTTCTTGTTCAGCTTTATGAATTTCAGGGCTACCAACTGCAGGTGAAGAGCGGTATGGTCGGCCTACATAGCGTAATTTTTGTTTCACTTTCTTAACATCTTGCAAGCGTTCTTTGACAAAATCCCAGCCACCCATATTTTTCGGGTCTTCTTGTATCCAAATGATTTCTTCTACATTTTTATATTGCTTCAAAATGTTTTTAATATCTTTTTCAGGAAATGGGTAAAACTGCTCTAACCGAATAATGTGCAACCAATCTTTCTCATCAAGCGACTCGACAGCTTCTTCTAAATCGATCATTATTTTTCCACTTCCGATAATGAGTCGTTTAACCGCTTCTTTCTTTTCACCTAATCCTTGTTGCTCTAAAATAGGTCTAAATTGGTTAGTAGATAATTCCGTATGATCGACAGCTACCCGTTGATTACGGATTAAGCTCTTCGGTGTCATCACTACTAAAGGTCGTGCAAATTCCGTGCCGACAATTTTAGCTTGACGTCTTAATAGATGGAAATATTGACCTGAAGTCGTGACATTTGCAACAATCCAATTATTTTCAGCCGATAATTGTAAAAATCGCTCTAATCTTGCACTTGAGTGTTCTGGTCCTTGTCCTTCATATCCATGCGGAAGTAGCATAACGAGACTTGCTAGCTGGCCCCATTTTGCTCGCGAGGATGAAATAAATTGATCAAATAGAACTTGAGCTGTATTCGCAAAATCTCCGTATTGCGCTTCCCAAAGAACTAACGTATCTTTAGACTCAACACTATAGCCGTACTCAAAGCCTAACACACCTGCTTCGGAAAGGGGGCTATTATAAATACTAAAAGATGCGTTCGTATCAATGCCGTGAAATGGACTATAAGTTTCTTCGTTATTAACATCGTGCAATACAGCATGTCGATGCGCAAACGTTCCACGCTCTGAGTCTTGACCCGACATTCTTATCGGTGTACCTTCATTTAAAATCGACGCGAAGGCTAATGCTTCACCTAATGCCCAGTCAATTTTCTCACCTTCATTAAAGGCTTTTTCGCGACGCTTTAAAATGCGCTCTAATTTTTGAAACCCATTGAAATCATCTGGACGTGTCAACATCGCTTCATTTAAAACGCGTAAAGTTTCTGTATCAACTGCAGTGTCGATACCTTCTAGGTCATTCGCAACCCCTTTTGGTAATTCAGGCATCGTCACCGCACTTAAATCCGTTTCTTTCATTGAATTATAAATATCTCTTAACTCATTCATAAAAGATTCTTTCATTTGGTCCGCTTCATCTTTTTGAACGACATTTTCTGATACTAAATGAGACGAAAATACTTCGAATATCGTCGGATGGTTATCAATATCTTTATATAATAACGGTTGAGTTCCCCGCGGTTCATCCATTTCATTATGACCGTATCTTCTATAACCGATTAAATCAATAATAATATCTTTTTTGAAACGTTTACGATATTGATAAGCGAATTCTGCAACCGTTAAACATGCGATTGGATCATCAGCATTCACATGGATGATCGGCATTTCATAACCTTTTGCTAAATCACTCGAATATTTCGTTGAACGGGCATCTGTAAAGTTTGTCGTAAACCCGACTAAGTTGTTTGCAATAATATGAACGGATCCACCGATTTGATAACCATTTAATCTTGATAAGTTAAGCGTTTCAGGTACGATCCCTTCCCCGATAAACGCCGCATCACCGTGGATTTGAATACCGAAAGCTTTTTCCGTTTTTGGAATTGCATAGCCACGATTTGAACGATCATCTTGAATCGCTCTTGTATAACCCGAAATGACTGGATTTACAAATTCTAAATGAGAAGGGTTATGCGCTAGAGTTAATTTCGTTTTATGCCCTTCACCTTCGTAAATTCTTTCAGCACCGAAGTGATAACTCACATCCCCAGACCAACCGTAAGTATCGGCATTGGACCCATCTTTAGGGACGCGCTTTTTGTTTGGCCCATGGGAAAATTCCGAAAATATATGGTCGTACGGTTTTTTCAAAATATGCGCAAGAACGCTTAGTCGTCCACGGTGGGCCATCCCCATAACGATATTATCAACGGCATCTTTATTTCCAGATGTTACGAAATGCTCTAAAATCGTAACCATCGTTTCTAAACCTTCAATAGAAAATCGCTTTTGCGCAACAAAAGTTTTGCCTAGAAATTGTTCAAAGCCTTCAACTTCTGCAATGCGCTGTAACAGAGTTTTTTTATCTTCATGAGATAAATTTAGCTCGAAAGCTCCAGTTTCCACTTGGTTATATAGCCAATTGCGTTCCTCATCATCTGGAATATGTTCAAATTCATAGGCTATTTTTCCAGAATATTTACGTTTTAAATGTTGAATTAAATCGTAAGCTGTTCTAACTTGATTCGGCAATTCATTAGAAAGTAACGTTGCATCAATCTGTTTTAAATCACTTTCTGTCAAGCCGTACGTTTCAGGCTTAGTAATTGGCGAATCATCTTTTCTAAATTGGCCAACTGGATAAATATCTGCCACTTGATGGCCGTGTCTACGAATCGCTTCAACTAGCTGCATCGTTGCTGTTAATTTTTTTAAATCAGCGGTTGAAGCAGTCGTACTCCCTTCAGTTTCTCCTCCGGTCACCCACACAGGCGCCCCGTACTTTTCAAACATTTGACGCAATGTTTCGTCCACCGCATCAGGGTCGTCTAAAAATAAATCGTATTGCTCTTCTACATAACCGATATTCGGTCCGTGAAAAGCTTCCCAAACATTATCGCTAGACCCTTTCATTGCCACTTTTAATACCCCCATTAGTTGTTTCTTCCAATATTTTATTTTTTTATAGTTCTTCACTTCATTTTTTGTCGATGTGAAAAATCAAACATGATCGTTCACAATTTAAAAACAAGCAGAAAAACGGGATATTCCTTAAACTAGTATATATGAAAATCCTTCTTTAGAAAAGCTAAACACTATAAAAAATGTCGCTTTCAATCTTGATCATTTATTTAAAAAATGTTTTAATATCTTCTCATACGTTTTTGTCTCATTTTTTTCTAGTTTTATCTCAGATTTTGCTAGCTCATCGGCTAAATCCGTGTTAATCCAATTCGTTAAATCGTATCTCTTAATTATTTCATTGAGCTTCTGTTTAATTACAAAAATCGACAAAGCTTCTATTAAATTGTCTGGGGCGTCTTCAAAGGTCATTTCCCTTTGCATGTTTTTATTAAACAACTGTTTTAAAGCATGAGAGAAATGGTCATCATTATCTTCATCAATGCCGACTTTACGGTTAATCTCTTTAACTAAAGTAGTTTGTTCATTGAATTGTTCAACATAGGATTGAAAAAGTTGTTCAATCTCTTTTTGGAATCGCCTTTTTAAAACTTTAAATATTAACGTTTCCCATCTATTATAGTAATATTTTTCCGTTAATTGTAGAACGTATTCGTATCGGTCAATATGTTCTGCATTAATTCGCATATCTTCAGTTAACATCTGCTTTAAATTATTTAAGACGGTCCTGCCATCGATTGTTTCATGATTCGATGCAATGATCGATAACCGATCAAAAATTAAACGTGGATCAAGCCCATTCATTCCTTCTTCACTATTTTCCGTTAAAAGTTCTTTTCTAGCAAGTTCGTCTTCACCATTATATATATCCATTTTTTCTAGTAGCGTGAAAGGTTTCTTCGTTCGTTTTAGCCGAGTTAATATCGCAAAAGCTGCCGCTGCTTCTAATGAAAATGTAGCAAACTTTTTCTCATCTCCATTAACGAATTTACTTTGATAAATTTTTACTTCATCATTTAATTTTAACGTATACGGAAAACGTACGAGCTGCATACGGTTTAATAACGCTTCATTTTTCCTTTGAGAAAATTGCTCAAAGTCTTCTACATTTGAATGACCAATGACGACTTGATCTGTATAAATCATTTGTTGCCTAGATATTTTATACGTATTTTCTTCCGCTAACGTTAAAAAGGGATAAAGTAAGCGCGTTTCACTTTTAAAGAGTTCATGTAATTCTAATAACCCTTGATTCGCCACTTGAAACTCGCCATCATATCGGTATGCTCTAGGGTCTGATGGGGAACCGTACGTTGTTAATTTGGAAAAGTCAACTGCACCGATTAAATCAGAAATGTCTTGATTGTAAGGATCAGTCGGAAAAAAAGTGCCTATTCCACTTCTTTTTGCTTCATTAATGAAAAAACGTTCAACTTCTATATTACGCCAATTTCCGTCATAATTATTCATTAATTTAAGTTGATTAAGGGGAGATAAAAATCCGTCGACACGTATTCCTGTTTCATTGTACAATGTCACTCTTTCCTCTAAAGGTAGGGCGAGAAGAGGGTCTTCGTTTAATGGGCAATGTTTAATTTTAAAAATAGCTCCTTCCTTTTTATAGGAGTAAGCTTCAAGGGCTCGTTTAATGAAGCGAACGAAGGAGGATTTCCCACTGCCTGGAGGTCCAATTAATATTAATAAACGCTTGCGAATATCGTAACGGCGACTCGCAGGGAGAAAATAATTCGTCATTATTTTTTCAATCATTTCATCCATACCGATTAATCGTGTATCGAAGGTGGGATTTTTCAGTGCATCTTGAATTGCTGAATAAACCCGTTCATGTGCTTGTTTATAATGAAACATCTTTCTTTTCAAAAGGGACACATATTCCGCTAATGTTCCCGACCAGTAAAGATTATCGTACGTCACATTCGTTCACCCCTTCACCATATAACTATTCTCATCTTTTGAATTTTATTTGAACTAAAGAAACTATAGTTCACAATAAATGAAAATTTGGTTATAATAAGCTTAATGACTTTTATATAGGAGTGGAATTCATGAAATTAGCACTTATTCTCGGTGTTTGTGTGACATTTTTAATTTCAATTTTTGTGAGTGGATATGAAGCAAAGCCTGGTAACAAAAGATAAAAATTAAGCTGGCCTGTTAAACAGACCAGCTTAATTTTTTAATATACGTCAGGAAAGCCTTGTTGTCTTAACGCTTCATATATAATAATCGCCGCAGTGTTCGACAAATTTAGTGAGCGGACTTTATCATTCATATGAATTTTTAAACAATGATCTTCCTTTCCTTTAATTAAATCTTTCGGAAGTCCATTCGTTTCCCGCCCAAATATAAAAAAGATATCTTCTTCTCGATTGCTATAATCATAATCGGTATAATATTTCGTCCCGAAGTTTTCAATGAAATAGTAAGTGCCTTGTGGATAAGTATCATACAATTCATTAACTGAATCATAATATTGAATATCGACATCCTGCCAATAATCTAAGCCAGCTCGCCTTAACATTTTATCCTCCGTTGAAAATCCTAAGGGCCTAATTAAATGCAATGTCGAATTCGTTGCTAGTACCGTTCGCGCAATATTTCCCGTATTTGCTGGGATTTCTGGTTGATATAAGACGATATGAATTCCCATGCCTGCCACCTCTTTTTCTAAAACGTACTTTCTAATTGTAATAAATATTGTTTTTGATCTAACCCACCAGCAAAGCCTGTTAAATCTCCTTGACTTCCGACAATGCGATGACACGGAATCATAATTAATAGTGGATTTTTATTTAAAGCACCGCCTACCGCTCGATATGCCTTCGGGTGACCAATCATTTCAGCTAATTCCTTGTATGTCCTCGTTTCACCGTAAGGAACTTCGATAAGCTTTTTCCACACTTTCTTTTGAAAATCTGTCCCATTTAAATGATAGTTGAAAGAAAAAGTCGTTAAATCACCTTTAAAGTAATCATCTAATTGTTTTTTCGCTTCATTAAAAGCATGATTATCAAGCGTGTATGTTGAATGATTAAACCTATTTGTTCGATTGTTTTCATGACATATAAAGTGGAGCTTATTTTCTTTTCCACCAATATAAAGCGTTCCGATTGGTGAATCGTAAGGTGTGACCGTTAATGCTTCCATCTCTCCTCATCCCTTCGATAAAAGCTGTAATCCTTTTTTCATCTCATGAATGACTTCTTCATCCTTTTCCGTCGTCATAGCTTCTTCAATTAACGTCTCTGCATCATCGCGATTTATTTTCCCAATCGCCCATGCTGCTGTTCCTCGTATGACTGGCCGAGGATCTTCCTTCATTAATGTGGCAAGTAAATCGACACTAGCTTTTTCCTTATAATGGGCAAGTGCGATAATTGCATTTCGTTGAATCGGCTTTTTCCCCCGCCATGAGCTTGACATATCGCCAAATTTCTCTTTATATTCTCGATTACTTATCGTTAAAAGAGGGACTAATCTCGGCTTCGCTAATTCTGGGTCGGGTTCAAATTCAGGATGAACGTGAAAATCAATCCCTTTATTTTTCGGACAAACTTGTTGACACGTATCACAGCCGTACAAACGATTTCCAATTTTATCACGGAATTCATCTGGTAGAAATTGCTTCGTTAATGTTTGATAAGCGATACATTTTTGTGCATTTAATTGTCCACCTTGAACGAGTGCGCCTGTAGGACAAGCATCAATGCAAATCGTACAATCGCCACACCCTTCTTCAATAGGTTCATCTGGTGCAAAAGGAATGTTCGTGATTAATTCTCCTAAATAAACGTATGAACCGTATTCTTCAGTAATTAAAGAGCAATTTTTTCCGACAAAACCGACGCCAGCCCGTTCAGCAACCGCCCGATCGGAAAGCTCCCCTGTATCAACCATCACTTTATATTGAACATCAGACAATTTATTTTGTAAAAACTCCCCGAGAAGATTTAACTTTTCCCGTAAGACGACATGATAATCTTTTCCCCAAGAAACTCTCGCAAAAATCCCACGTCGATCACCTTTTGTTCCCCGCGGTGTTTCTTTCATTCTTGACGGATAAGCAAGAGCAATGGATATGATTGACTGGGCTTTCGGCATTAATAATCGAGGTGTCGTTCTCTCTTCAATCGATCCTTTTTCAAAGCCAGATTGATAACTTAAAGCCTGTTGAACGGCAAGTCTTTCTTTTAACGTTTCAAACGTATCTGCCGTTGTAAAGCCAATTTTCTGAATGCCAATTTGCTCACTATATTCGATGAGTTCTTCTTTTAAACGTTGAAAGTCCATCCATTACCCTCCTCTACATAATAATTTCCCTCATTAAAAGAGGTTTTCGGTTTATATTTTATCACATTTCATTACGGAATAGCTTTTCCAATTCAAAGTGACATGTTTAAATCGCCTATTTGAAAAATTTAATGTAACTTAACTTCAATTCGAAGCGACTACATGATTAAGGAAAGATCTTAGAGGGGGTCTTTAATTTGAAAAAAATCATTTTTGCACTCGCCTTATTATTAAGTTTAATCGCTTGTCAAAACAGCTCTCAAGACGAGGCGGATGAAGCGATTGGAAGAGGAAATATTGAACAGAGTCAAGCGGATAGTGTTGCTGAGGATGCGGATCGATTTCAAAGCTCAACGGATTATGAAGGGGAAGGAGAGTTTGTAAGTGAAAACTCTTCAGACATAGCTCCCACATCGAATGAGCAAATGATTATTTATACTGGTTTTATCGACATTTTAGTTAATCATTATGATGAAGTAATCGTAGATATTATTAATAAGGTGAACGAACTAAATGGATTTGTCGTTCAATCAACCGAATATCAGCACCATGATAATGATAATAAATACGGTGAAATAACAGTAAAAATCCCAGACCAACACTTCCATACGTTTATGAATGATGTTGAAGCATCAAGCATCGAAGTTTTGTCTAAAACAACGGAAGGAAATGATGTAACGGAAGAGTATGTTGATTTACAATCGCGACTTCAATCGAAGGAGGCTGTTGAAGAGCGACTTATAAGTTTTATGAATGATGCGGAAAAGACCGAGGATTTATTGAAAATATCTAATGATTTAGCAACCGTGCAAGAAGAGATTGAGCAAATAAAGGGGCGTATGAATTATTTAGAGCATCACGTTGCTTTTTCAACGATAACAGTAAATATTCAAGAAAAACAAGTGATCATTCCAGAAATTAAAAGTGATCAATTAAATACGATGGAGCATGCACAAAAATTGTTTATGAATACAATTAATTTTTTACTCAATGCAGGGTCAAAATTAATTGTTTTCATTATCGGATTTTCACCCATTATTATTCCATTAGTAATAGTTGGGGTTGTTGTATTATTGAAGTTTAGAAGAAGAGGCTGAGACAAAAGGGTTTTGAATTAAATAAAACACGAATGTTGTATGAGCGCATACCCGCTCTGGAAATATACTCCGCTTTTACCCACAGGGCACAAGCTCGACATCTGCGAAATCCTTCGCAGTGTCTCCTACGCCGGGGGAGCTGGTGAGCCTCCGCAGTACACGGACGTACAAGTGTCGATGACGTCACAGGACGTGACGCTTGTCATCGACCTCGTGCATTAGCACTGCGGGGTCTCACCTAGGCTCTTCGACGAACA
>CALKAL010000186.1 GCA_937983065.1 uncultured Bacillaceae bacterium
GTATTTCGTTAAATAGACATAGTAGAAGAAAGGATTATGGCGATGGTTCAGCTTAAAGGTGATGAAAGAATCGATTATTTATTAGCGGATAAAAAAAGAAAGATTATTCAAAGTCCAACCGTATTTGCCTTTTCCTTAGATGCGGTTTTACTTTCACGTTTTACATATTTACCGATACAACGAGGGAATGTCATCGATTTATGTACGGGCAATGGAGTCATCCCACTTTTTTTATCGAAACGTTCAAAGGCGAATATAATCGGAGTTGAAATTCAAGAAAGATTATACGATATGGCCGTTAGAAATGTTGAACTGAACGATTTAACGGAGCAAATAGAGATCATCCACGGTGATTTAAAAGAGATGCCTAAAACATTAGGGTTTAATAAATTCGACGTCGTCACATGTAATCCGCCATATTTCAAAACGGAATCAGAAGATAAACAAAATTTGAATGAACATTTAAAAATCGCACGTCATGAAATTTACTGTACGTTAGATGACGTATTAAAAGCGTGTAGTCAATTAGTAAGACCGGGTGGCAAAGTAGCGATTGTTCACCGGCCGATGCGTCTAAGTGAGATTTTTGCGGTGGCAAAACAATATCGATTAGAGCCAAAAAAAATTCAGTTCGTCTATCCGAAAGTCGGGAAAGAAGCGAATATCGTATTATTAGAATTTATGCGGGACGGAAAACCTGAGTTAAAAGTACTCCCACCGATGATTGTTCATGATGAAAAAGGGAATTATACCGAAGAGATGGAAGAAATTTTATATGGTGAGAAATGGAGTAACTAATATGGTTTATGTGCAAAAAAGCTTTCAGAACGAAGAAGCAAAACTATATATCGTCCCAACCCCGATTGGAAATTTAGATGATATGACGTTTCGAGCTGTCGAGACGTTAAAAAAAGTCGATAAAATCGCTTGCGAAGATACGAGGCAGACGCAAAAATTGCTTAATCATTTTCAAATTCAAACCCCTGTCATAAGCTATCATGAGCATAATAAATATGATCGAGAAGAATTCATTATATCGATGTTAAAGGAAGGTCAATCACTAGCTCTTGTTAGTGATGCAGGCATGCCGATGATATCTGATCCTGGTTTTGAGTTAGTCCGGCGCTGTCGTGATGAGAGAATCGATGTTATAACACTCCCAGGGGCTAATGCTGCACTAACCGCATTAGTCGGTTCGGGATTAAATACAGATTTATTCACATTTTTCGGCTTTTTACCGCGTAAAAAAAATGAGCAAATTCAAGTGTTAACTGAATTGAGCCAACATGAAGGAACACTCATTTTTTACGAATCGCCATATCGGGTTAAAAAAACATTAACTGTCATGAAGGAAACGTATTCTGATGATCGTCAAGTCACTTTAGCGAGGGAATTAACGAAAAAATATGAAGAGTATATTCATGGGACGTTAAAGGACGTTATAAATTGGATTGAGTCAAATGATATCGAAATGCGCGGAGAATTTTGTATTATACTTGAAGGAAGGAAAGAGTTTACGTTATTAGAGGATGATTGGTGGATAGATAAAACAATTATTGAGCATGTCGATTATTATATCGAATCAGAACAATTATCGAAAAACGAAGCGATTAAAAAGGTAGCTAAAGATCGAAAAGTTGCAAAAAGAGAGATTTATCAAACGTATCACAGGCTGAGTCATTAAAAACGGCTACAGCAAATGTGCTGTAGCCGTTTGTTTTGTTAAATATCGAACTTTCTTTGGATTTCTTGGATTAAATGTTGGGCGCCTTCTTTACTTAAGACGATTTGACCGTCGCCTAAAACAGCGTTGTCATCAGAAATATCGCCTGTAATCTGGCAAGCCATGAATGGTTTATACTTTTTGAGTATAATTTTGTCGTCATCTACGTAGATTTCAAGAGCGTCTTTAACATTTATGTCTAGAGTTCGACGCAGCTCAATAGGAATAACGACTCTCCCCAATTCATCCACTTTTCTAACAATACCAGTAGATTTCATCCTTTTCCTCTCCTCTCGATCATTAATTCGCTATCTTAATCGATGTTAGCATACCATTGTTTAACTTTTCTGTCAATTGCATATTTGTAAAAATGTCTAATTTATTTTTCCATTTAAGAAATGAATGTTGCTCACTTTTCTATCGTGACATTCTAGTTTCACTTTCTAATGGAAATAATAAAATTAAATCGTTACAATAGTACCTAGCATCTAATCATAGTTTAACAAATATTTGTAAAATAGAAAACATTAATTTGTTAAAAGATACATAAATTTAGGAGGTCATAGTATGGCAATGAAAAAAAATACATTTTATATTACGACACCGATCTATTATCCGAGCGGAAATCTTCATATAGGACACGCTTATACGACGGTTGCTGGTGACGCCATGGCAAGATATAAACGACTGCGCGGCTATGACGTGAGATATTTAACGGGAACGGATGAACACGGTCAAAAAATTCAACGGAAGGCTGAGGAGGAAGGTCTAACACCGAAGCAATACGTTGATGGCATCGTATCTGGCATTCAAGATTTATGGAAGAAGTTAGACATCTCCCATGACGATTTCATTCGTACGACGGAAGAACGGCATAAAAAAGTCGTTGCAAAAATATTTGATCAGCTCGTTTCGCAAGGTGATATTTATTTAGATGAATATGAAGGCTGGTACTGTACTCCTTGTGAATCTTTTTTCACGGATCGTCAATTAGTTGATGGGAACTGTCCAGATTGTGGTCGTCCTGTTGAAAAAGTTAAAGAAGAATCGTATTTCTTTAAAATGAGTAAATACGTTGATCAGCTCATTGCTTATTACGAGGAAAATCCAGAATTTATTCAGCCTGAGTCCCGTAAAAATGAAATGCTAAACAATTTTATTTTACCTGGTTTAGAAGATTTAGCAGTTTCAAGAACTACCTTTGATTGGGGCATTAAAGTCCCTGGTGATCCGAAACATGTTATTTACGTTTGGATTGATGCTTTAACGAATTATATTACGGCATTAGGTTATTTAAGTGATGATGATGAAAACTATCAAAAATATTGGCCAGCAGATGTTCATTTAGTCGGTAAAGAAATCGTTCGTTTCCATACGATTTATTGGCCGATTATGCTAATGGCTTTAGATTTGCCATTACCGAAGAAAGTATTTGCTCACGGTTGGTTGTTAATGAAAGATGGAAAAATGTCTAAATCGAAAGGTAACGTCGTCGATCCCGTTGATTTAATCGACCGTTACGGGCTTGATGCACTCCGTTACTATTTACTTCGCGAAGTTCCCTTTGGCTCTGACGGTGTATTTACGCCAGAAGCTTTTGTCGAGCGAATCAATTACGATTTGGCGAATGATTTAGGTAACTTGTTAAATCGAACTGTAGCGATGATCAATAAATATTTTGACGGGGAAATTCCACCACTGCGTTTAAATGAAACGACAAGTGATCAAGACTTAGTTGAAAAAATCGCTCAGACGAAGAAATCCGTTGAAGAAGCGATGGAATCGATGCAGTTTTCAGTCGCTTTATCTTCACTATGGCAATTTGTCGGTCGTGCTAATAAATATATCGATGAAAACGAGCCGTGGGTTTTAGCAAAAGACGAAGAGAAAAAAGAACGTTTAGGTAATGTGATGGCCCATTTAGCAGAATCGTTAAGGCAAATTGCGATTATGTTAAAACCGTTTTTAACGTCAACACCAAATCGTATTTTCAAACAGCTCGGGATGAATGATCCAGCTTTACAAACGTGGGATAGTTTAGAACAGTTAACATTAGTACAGTCTGCCACTGTTGAAAAAGGTGAACCTATTTTCCCACGATTAGAAACTGAAATAGAGGTCCAAGCGATTAAAGAGATGATGGGGAAAAATTCAGCCGTTGAAGCGGAAGAGACAGAGGATGAGAATGAATCTGAAATAACGATTGAAGATTTCTTTAAGGTCGATTTACGTGTTGCTGAAATTATTTCCGCTGAGAAAGTAAAAAATGCGGATAAATTGTTAAAGATTAAACTGAATGTCGGTAAAGAAACGCGCCAAGTTATTTCAGGAATTGCTGAACATTATGAAACGACGGAATTAATCGGGAAAAAAGTAGCGTTAGTAGCTAATTTAAAACCGGTGAAATTACGTGGTGAGTTATCGCAAGGCATGATTTTAGCAGGAGAAGATGATACAGGGAAATTAGCATTAGTGACGATTGATCAAGACTTACCGAACGGAACGAAAATAAAGTAAAAAGATTGAGAGGGAGCGTAAAATCGTTCCCTTTTCCCTTTATAAAATGGAGGTATACATATGTTTTTTGATACGCACGTTCATTTAAATGCTGATCAATTTATGGATGACCGGGATGAAGTGATTGAACGCGCGAAAGAAGCGGGTGTCAATTATATGGTCGTCGTCGGCTTTGATCGAAAAACGATTCCTTTAGCACTTGAAATCGCCGAACAGTACGATTTTATTTATGCATCGGTTGGCTGGCACCCCGTTGATGCAATCGATATGACAGGGGAAGACTTAACATGGTTAGAAGAGTTAGCGAATCATCCTAAAGTCGTCGCTCTCGGTGAAATGGGATTAGACTATTATTGGGATAAATCGCCTAAAGATGTGCAGGAAACTGTTTTCCGCAAACAAATTCGTCTTGCAAAAAAGGTTAACTTACCAATTATTATTCATAATCGTGAGGCTACAGAAGACATTATTCGAATTTTAGAGGATGAAGAAGCGCATGAAGTCGGCGGAATTATGCATTGCTTTAGTGATAAAGTCGAGTATGCGCATAAATGTTTGAGCTTAGGCTTTTATATTTCATTAGGTGGACCGGTGACGTTTAAAAATGCAAAGGATCCGAAAGTCGTTGCAAAAGAAGTTCCATTAGATCGGCTCTTAATCGAAACAGACTGTCCTTATTTAGCTCCTCACCCGTATCGCGGGAAACGTAACGAGCCAGCTCATGTTAAGCTCGTTGCGGAAAAAATTGCGGAAATTAAAGAAATTACCGTTGAAGAGCTCGCTAAACAAACGACTGAAAATGCTAAAAACTTGTTTTCAATATCATCATAATGGCCATTTTTAACATTACTTTCATATTAAATTTATGTTACAAATGGCCAAGCTATGTTACAAAAATGTAACACATAAAGCCGTTTTTCCTCTCGTACGTATAGAAATGAGTCATTTTGTCCAAGATGCAAGTAAATATTCGCATAATTCTTGTAACATTTCTCATTTTCGAATAGGCAAATGAATTTGACTTATTTTTAATACGCGAATATAATCGAGTGCGTACAGGGAGGCGTATAGTATGAGTACGACGGGAGAAACAAACCCGAAGAGGAATCGCTTTGATAGCAAACGGATTTTAATTACTCTGTTATCAGCGTTCGTCTTTATTGCCTCAATGAGTTACATTTTTTATGAGGTAATCTTAAAGCAGGAAGTTACACTTGTTGTCAATGGTGAGGAAATGACGACGGTGACGACTGCAAGCACGGTTAGCGAGTTGTTAGATGAATTAGACATTAACGTCAAGGAGCATGATGATCTTTCCGTTGATCTTGAGGATGAGCTTGAAGATGGAATGTCCATTACTTATGATCAAGCGGATAAAGTCTACGTATCTATTGACGGAAAAACAGAATCCTATTATACAACCGCTGATTCAATTGGACAATTTTTAGAAGAAGAAAATATCGAAATTGATGAAAATGATAATGTATCGATTGCATCTTTGGATCAAGACATTTTTAATGGAATGTTCGTTTCAATCGATAGAGCATTCACAGTGACAGTTTATGATGCGGGTGAGGCGCAAGAAGAAGCTGTTACGAACCAGACTGTCGAAGAGTTTTTAAACTTAATGGATATTGAACTTAATGAACATGATAAAATTGATGTCGATCTCGATGATTATGTAACAGATCATCGTGAAATTAATATTACACGTGTCGTTAAAGAAACGGTTGTTGAAGAAGTTAGAATTCCATTTCAAACTGAAACTAAAAATGATAGCAGCTTATACAAAGGTGAATCAAAAGTCGTTCAAGACGGTAAAGAAGGTAAAAAAGAAATCACTTATGAGCTGACGAAGGAAAATGGAAAAATCGTTGATAAAATTATTGTAAGTGAAGATGTCGTTGAAGACCGGGTGAACAAAGTTGTCGCCCACGGAACGAAGGAAAAAGTCATACAAGCATCTAGTCAAAGTGGCTTTGATACGTTTCGATCGTATAAATATACTGCTTTTTGTAGTTCGGGATGTACAGGAAGAACAGCGACTGGGTACAATGTTTCGAACACGATTTATTATGATGGTATGAGAATTATCGCTGTTGATCCGAGTGTGATTCCTCTTGGGTCAATTGTTGAAGTTAAAACACCGAGTGAAAGCTTTCGTGCGATTGCTTTAGATACGGGTGGAAATATTAACGGTAAAACGATTGATATATTAGTTGATAGTGTAAGTGAAGCGAATCGTTGGGGTAATCGTTCCGTTCAATTAAGAGTGATTCGCTCTGGTTGGTAAAATGTTCATGTAAAAGGATAATCCTGTTATACTAAGGATTATCCTTTATTTTTT
>CALKAL010000187.1 GCA_937983065.1 uncultured Bacillaceae bacterium
ACGAGATTTGGGCTTGAGAAAGGTTTAACGAGCCACATCAGGCATGGGCGGGAGAGTCTCGTGTAAAAAATGTGTTCAATAAGATTAATCTCATGTTGTTTACCCTATATAAGTTTAATCTTACAGAAAAAACCCTTAGTCAACTAACCTATTAATTATTTCCACTCTCGAAATATTCATTTATCGAAGTAAATATGTTATACTTTGACTTATATTATTTGAAAATTTGAAAGGTTACGGAGGAGATAACATGAGTACAGCAACGTATCCACAAGTATGGGATTTAGATGTCTTCTTTAAAGGTGGAAGCGATTCACCAGAGCTTCGCAAGCATCTTGATGAGACAAAAGAGCAATTAGCTACATACGCAGAGAAGCTAAAATCGTTTCAAACACCAACCCAAGCAAGTGATGCTGATCTAGTCGTAAAACTCATTGAAGAAGGCTCAAATATTTCTCAAAACATTCGCCAAGCAGGTGCTTTTATTAGCTGTTTAGAGGCAGCGGATATGAGCGATGTTAAAGCGAGCGCTCTTCGTAGTGAAGTGACAGAGCTTTCAGCAACATACGGATCAAACTATAACGCTTTTGAACAGAAACTTTCGAAAACGGAGGAATCTGTTTGGAATGAGCTTTTACAACATGAAACGTTAAATGAGTTTTCATTCGTTTTAAACGAAGCCCGTGAACAAGCTAAAGATCAACTTTCTGAGGAGGAAGAAGCTTTAATTAGCTCCCTTTCTGTTGACGGTTATCATGCGTGGGGGCAAATGTACAACACAATCGTTGGCGAAATGACAGTAACCGTAAATGTTGAAGGGGAAGAAAAAGTGTTATCTGTCGGACAAGCGAATAACCTCCTTTCCCATGAAGACGCTGAAGTAAGAAAAGAAGTGTTCGAAAAGCTTGAAGCAGCTTGGAAAGAAAAAGAATCGCTATTCGCTAGAACGTTAAATCATTTAGCAGGTTTCCGCCTCAACGTTTATAAAAAGCGGGGCTGGGATAACGTTTTAAAAGAGCCTCTCGATATTAACCGCATGCAACAAAAAACGTTAGATGCGATGTGGGGCGCTATTACGAAACATAAAGATAGTTTCGTTCAATACTTAAATCAAAAAGCTAAACTACTCGGTAAAGAAAAATTAGAGTGGTACGATTTAAGCGCACCGACACAAGGAAGTTCGAAAAAGCTTTCTTACGATGAAGGCGCTGAATTTATTTTAAAACATTTTGAAACGTTCAGCCCAATCATGTCTAAGTTTGCTAAACGTGCTTTTGAAGAAGCGTGGATTGAAGCTGAAGACCGTGCAGGAAAACGACCAGGTGGATTTTGTACTGGGTTTCCTTTAAATGAGCAATCTAGAATTTTTATGACGTATAGTGGTTCAATGTCGAACGTCGCAACCCTCGCCCATGAGCTAGGTCACGCCTTCCACTCGTATGCATTAAGAGGTGTTCACCCGTTAAATCGCCGTTACGCAATGAACGTAGCTGAAACGGCTTCAACGTTTGCAGAAATGATCGTTGCGGATGCATCTGTTAAAGAAGCAACGACAAAAGAAGAAAAGATAGCGTTATTAGAAGATAAATTACAAAGAAGTGTCGCCTTTTTCATGAATATTCATGCCCGCTTCTTATTCGAAACTCGTTTTTACGAAGAACGGAAAAAAGGATTCGTCCAAGCTAGTCGTTTAAATGAATTAATGGATGAAGCTCAACGTGACGCTTACAAAAATGCGATTAATTCAACTAGCCCAACATTCTGGTCAAATAAATTGCACTTCCATATTACTGGTGTGCCGTTTTACAACTTCCCGTACACATTCGGTTACCTCTTCTCTTTAAGCATTTATGCAAAAGCGTTAGAAGAAGGTACGAGCTACGAGGACAAATATATCGCACTGCTACGTGATACAGCACGAATGACCGTTGAAGAGCTTGCGATGAAACATCTTGGCGAGGATATTACTGAAGAAGCATTTTGGGAAAAAGGAATTGAGCTTTGTAAAAAAGATGTTGAAGAATATTTAGAGTTAACTGCTGAATAATACAAAAAACCAGTTGTGAGCTAAAATCACAACTGGTTTTTTATGATCACTCAACCTCTTTCTCAAAATAACAAAACGCCCCCTTATAGTGACCATGTCTTCGTTTATCCACCAATGTGTAGTGACTCTTTTCAAACAAACGGATAGCTGCTTTATTATGTTCATTCGTATCCGTTCTGACGTAATTTATTCCCCGTTCTTTAGCCAAAGCCTCTATAAATTCATAAAACTTTTTCCCTATTCCTTTTCCTTGCACCCGTGGATCAACGACGAGTCGCTTTATACAAAGATACGGTTCATCATTCGACCAATTAATTTCCTTGTATTCATGATGTCCTTCATCACTTATGCAGCAAGCTCCTACAACTTCCCCCTCCATCTCACAAACATACAATTCACCATTATTTAAATCAGTTTCATAATGCTCCCGCTTCGGATAATCGTCATTCCACTGCTCATTCCCCTCTCGTTTCATGACAATTTTCGCTCGACTCACCATATCTTCAATTTTATTTAAATCATCCATTTTTCCTTCTCTAATCAAAAAAATCACCTCGAGATTTACTAAACAAAATTAAGTATAAAAAAAGCTGAAAATCAAATCAATTGTTTTGACATTCAAACGAACTTTTGAATATAATATATTCAAATGGAGATTTGAATGAAAATGAGGTGCTCTACATGAAAGTTGCAAATTGCACATCCCTTTTGACCGAAGAACAACTGGAAAATTTAAATAAATCGATTCAAGAAGTTCCGATACGATCGGTAAGTCAACTTTTTAAAGTGTTAAGTGATGAAACGAGGGTAAAAATTGCCCATGCGTTAACGATTGAAGAGGAATTATGTGTTTGTGATATTGCTGAGTTAGTCGAAGCTTCTGTCGCTTCCGCTTCTCACCATTTACGCACATTAAAAAAACACGGTTTAGCTAAAACTCGCCAAGAAGGGAAACATATTTATTATTCATTAGATGATCATCATGTCCATGAATTAATTAAAATGGCTGTTGAACATACGGAAGAATTGGAGGGGTAACAGTGGGGAAAGAAACGTTTTACGTCCAAGGAATGTCTTGTACCAATTGTGCTAAAACCTTTGAAAACAATGTTAAATCAATTCCGACAGTTAAAAATGCAGACGTTAACTTTGGAGCTTCTAAAATAACTGTTTACGGGGAAGCTTCCATTGATGACCTTGAAAAAGCTGGCTCCTTTGAGAATCTAAAGGTTACGAAGGAATATGAAACGAAAGAAAAATATACAATTAACCATTTCGTTAAACATAATTGGCATTTAATCCTATCCTTTGTTTTACTGATAGCTGGGATTATTTTTCTCATGCAAATTGGTGAAAGCCACCCTTTAACAGTCGGAATTTTTATTAGTTCCATCTTAATTGGTGGATATTCTTTATTCCAACAAGGGCTTAGTAATTTAGTTCGCCTAAAATTTGATATGAATACATTAATGACAATTGCAGTCATCGGCGCTGCTCTAATTGGAGAATGGGTTGAAGGGGCAGTCGTCGTTATCCTATTTGCCATAAGTGAAGCGTTAGAGCGTTATTCAATGGATAAAGCACGAGCTTCGATTCGTTCTCTCATGGATATCGCACCGAAACATGCGACAATCCTCCGAAACGGCTCTGAAATGGAGATCGAAGTCGATAATATTCAACTGAATGATATCGTCATCGTTAAACCTGGTGAAAAAATTCCCATTGATGGTGTAGTCACTAACGGAGAATCGACGATCAACCAAGCAGCGATTACTGGAGAATCCGTTCCTATTTATAAAGGATTGAACGATGATGTTTTTGCAGGAACGTTAAATGAAGAAGGTTACTTAGAAATTAAAGTAACTAAGCTTGTGAAAGATACTACACTAGCTAAAATTATTCATTTGGTGGAAGAAGCGCAAAACGAAAAAGCACCCGCGCAACAATTTGTCGATCGATTCGCGGCCTACTATACGCCATTAATTATGCTCATTGCTTTAGGCGTTGCGACGATTCCTCCACTCTTTTTCGGTGCAAGTTTTGATATATGGGTCTATCAAGGGTTAGCTGTTTTAGTCGTAGGCTGTCCGTGTGCCCTCGTCGTTTCAACACCTGTTGCTATCGTTACTGCGATTGGCCGAGCCGCTAAAGAAGGCGTGCTCATTAAAGGTGGCGTTTATTTAGAGGAACTTGGATCCATTAAGGCAATGGCATTCGATAAAACTGGAACGATTACAGTAGGAAAGCCTGCCGTTCAACACGTAAAAATTTATGATGGAAATATATCTGAGCAGCAGTTATTCGAAATAGCCCATGCCCTTGAAAAAAAGTCCCAGCACCCGTTAGCGAAAGCAATTATGCATTATGCTGACAAATTTTCTATCGAGGGACAGCTTGACGTAGAAAATTTCCAATCGATTACTGGGAAAGGGATTGAAGGGAAAATAGACGGGGACTTATACGAAATCGGAAGCCCGTCCATGTTTGAAGAAGTTGATTCGAACGTGAAACAGGATATCGAAACATATCAAGAAGAAGGAAACACAGTCGTTATCGTAAGTAAAAACAAAGCCGTTTTAGGAATTATCGCTATTGCGGATACAGTTAGAGGAAACGCGAAGCAAGCTCTTGACCAATTAAATGATCTCGGAATGAAAGAAACGATTCTTTTAACAGGAGACAACGAAAAAACGGCTCAAGCGATGAGTGAAAAAGTAGGGATTAAAAGCTTCTTAGCCAATCTTTTGCCGAAAGATAAGCAGACGGAAGTTAAAAAGATGAAAGAACAATACGGAAAAATCGCTATGATTGGTGATGGAGTTAACGATGCGCCAGCTCTAGCTACAGCAGACGTCGGAATAGCGATGGGTGGAGCCGGTACAGATACCGCCTTAGAAACAGCTGACGTTGCCCTCATGGGAGACGATTTAGAAAAATTACCATTTACCGTTCGTTTAAGCAGGCGAGCTTTATCAATCATTAAGCAGAACATTTCATTTTCAATCGGTATTAAAATTTTCGCTTTACTTCTCGTCATCCCAGGTTGGCTCACATTATGGATTGCTATTTTAGCCGATATGGGCGCAACCGTTCTTGTTACATTAAACGCATTACGATTATTACGAAAAAGCTAGGGAATGAATTTGTTCCCTAGCTTTTTTTAAAGAAGCTTTAGTTTATTATTGCAAAAAGTAGGTTCTATAGGACAAATCTTTGATGCAA
>CALKAL010000188.1 GCA_937983065.1 uncultured Bacillaceae bacterium
GAAACAGGTATTTTCTCAGTCATGTGGAGTGAACATTGTAGTTATAAAAAATCAAAACCGTTACTGAAGAAGCTCCCAACCGAAGGGAAAAGAGTAATTCAAGGACCGGGTGAAGGAGCAGGAATTATCGATATTGGTGATAATTTATCGGTCGTTTTTAAAATTGAAAGTCATAACCATCCGTCAGCTGTAGAACCGTTTCACGGAGCAGCAACAGGTGTCGGCGGTATTATTCGGGATATATTTTCAATGGGAGCGCGTCCTGCCTTTGTTCTTCATTCATTAAGATTTGGCGAATTGGACGACGATAAAACGAAGCATCTTTTTAAAGAAGTCATTCGCGGGATGGCGCATTATAGTAACGGTGTAGGTGTTCCAACAGTTGGTGGCGATATGCAATTTGATGATGTTTATAAAGGAAATCCCCTCATCAATGCGATGTGTGTCGGAATTATGCACCATGACGACCGCCAAGTTGGAAAAGCAGAAGGTGTCGGAAATACGGTCATGTATCTCGGACAAAGTACGGGAAGAGACGGGATTCATGGAGCAACTTTCGCTTCAACGGAATTAAATGAAGAAGAAAATGATGACTCTTTCACTGTTAAAGGAAATCCAGAGCTAGAAAAGCGACTCATTGATGCCTGTTTAGACATTTGCCAATTAGATAGTCTCATCGGTATTCAAGATATGGGTGCTGCAGGACTGACTTCTTCAGCAAGTGAAATGGCGAGCAAAGCCGGGTTAGGAATGGAACTTAATTTAGATTTAGTTCCGAAAAAACACCCGAGTATCACGCCTTATGAATTAATGTTATCGGAAACGCAAGAACGGATGCTCATCGTCGTTAAAAAGGGTCGTGAAAATGAAATTAAAGAGGTTGCTTCTAAATATGACATCGATGCCGTAGAAATTGGGACAGTCATTGAAGAGCCCCGTTTTAAATTGCTGTCCAAAGGTGAAATTGTAACTGACTTACCTGTTAGTGCACTAACGGATGATGCGCCAGTTTATCATTTGCCTTCAACAGAGCCAAAAAGCTTTCAAGAAAATCAACAGTTAACGACTAACATTCCTGAAATTAATGATGCTAATGAACTGTTAGCGCAGCTTCTTCAAACAGCAACAATCGCACATAAATCATGGGCACTTGATCAATTTCAATTAATCGATGCGGACTTATTATCACCTCAAGGAAATGGTGCAAGTGTCGTACGCGTTTTAGATTCGAATAAAGCATTAGCTCTTTCAACGTATGCGAATTCCCGTTACATTCATTTAGATCCTGAAACTGGGGGTAAAATTGCCGTTGCTAAAGCAGCGAGGGAACTAGTAGCAACAGGAGCTGAGCCAATTGCTCTGACGGACGGTTTAAATTTTGCAAGTCCTGATAAGGAAGACGTTTTTTGGGAAATGGAAAAGGCAACGGACGGTTTAGCTGAAGCAAGTAGAACTTTAAACGTTCCTGTTATTGGCGGAAACGTCTCACTTTATAACGAATCAGAAGCGGGAAGTATTTACCCAACACCAATCATCGGGATGGTTGGGCTAATCAATGATTTAAAAGATGTAACAACACCGTTAGTAAAAAAAGCGGGACATGCTGTTTATTTAATTGGGGAGACGACAGAAGAAATTGGTGGAAGTGAAATTCAGAAATTATTGCTTCAAAAGTATGAAGGAAAAGCTCCGTCAATCGATTTAAATAAAGAATCAAAACGTCAATCTGAACTGTTAAGCGCCATTCAAAAAGGACTTGTTGAATCGGCCAAAGATGTCGCTGAAGGAGGCTTAGCGGTCGCTATAGCTGAAAAAGTGATGGGGACAGATTTTGGATTAACTATTTCATTAGAGGGCAGTGAGTTAATTGAGCTTTTCAGTGAGACTCAGAGCCGATATGTCGTTACGGTGAAAGAAGAAAATCGGGATGCTTTTGAAAAAACAGTTGGTGATTCAAATTATATTGGTGTTGTAACGGACGATGGCCGATTGAATGTGACATTCAATGATAATCAAGGGATTGCTCAATCGGTGGAACATTTAACCGATTTATGGAAAGGAGCTCTACCATGGTTGCTGAAATAAACGGATTAAATGAAGAATGCGGTATATTCGGCATCTTTAATCATCCCGAAGCAGCAAAATTAACGTACTACGGTTTACACAGTTTACAACATCGAGGACAAGAAGCAGCAGGAATGGTTATTTCAAATGGAAGTTCTTTAACACCTATAAAAGGTGCTGGTCTTGTCACAGAAGTGTTCAATGAAGAAAATTTAGAACAACTAGTAGGTGGAAACTCTGCTATCGGACATGTCAGATATTCAGGAGTAAATCTACCAGGTCTAGAACATATTGAACCGTTATATTTCCAATCAACGCAAGGTTCAATCGCATTAGCCCATAACGGTCATATTGCCAATGCGGAAACATTAAAAGAAAAACTAGAAAAAGAGGGAAGTATTTTTCATACGACCTCTAATATCGAAGTACTTGCCCATTTAACGAAAAAAGATAGTAAAAAGCAGTTTACCGATCGACTTTTATACGCATTAGCCGAATTAGATGGCGCCTTTGCCCTTGTTTTACTTGTAGAAAATAAACTATATGCGGCCTTGGATCCTAAAGGAGTTCGTCCTTTATCGTTGGGCAAAATCGACGACAGTTATGTCATTGCGTCAGAGACATGTGCCTTTGATGTCATCGGAGCAGAATATGTGCGGGAAATTGAACCAGGAGAACTTGTTGAAATTGATGAAACAGGAATCCATTCTTATCGCTTTTCTAAAACGTTAAAACGATCCCTCTGTGCGATGGAATATATTTATTTCGCAAGACCTGATAGTAATTTAAATGATGAAAATGTACATAGTATTCGTAAAAGATTAGGGAAAAGATTAGCCGAGATTGCACCTGTAGAAGCGGATGTCGTAACGGGTGTTCCAGATTCGAGTATTTCAGCAGCGATCGGTTTTGCAGAAGCTTCTGGAATCCCATACGAGCTCGGTTTGATAAAAAACCGTTACGTCAGCCGAACTTTTATTAAACCAACCCAAAGCTTGAGGGAACATGGTGTTCAATTGAAGTTATCAGCCCTTAGAAAAATCGTTGCAGGAAAACGAGTGGTCATGGTTGATGACTCGATTGTAAGGGGAACCACATCAAAACGAATTGTCAAACTGCTTAAAGAGGCAGGAGCGAAGGAAGTTCACGTTCGAATAACAGCACCTCCGATTAAACATCCTTGTCAATATGGTGTGGATATGAAAACGGAAAGTGAATTAATATCAGCTGGTCGGACCGTTGAAGAAGTAAGGGAACTCATTGGCGCTGATTCATTACATTTTTTACCGACTGAAAATTTAGTCGAGACAATCGTCAATGATTCTACGAAAGCAAGTCTCTGTCTATCTTGCTTTACTGGAAAATATGTATCGGAATCAATTTGAAAAGCGGATTGGAGCGAATAATTAATGTCTGAAGCATATAAAAAGGCTGGAGTTCACTTAGAAGCAGGATACGAAGCAGTGAAACGAATGAAACCCCACGTTGAAAAAACGTATCGACAAGGAGTACTTGGAACGATTGGTGGGTTTGGCGGAATGTTTGATCTATCCTCTCTACCCTACAAAGAACCCGTCTTAGTTTCTGGAACAGACGGAGTAGGTACGAAATTGCAAATAGCTCATTTGATGAACCGTCATGACACGATTGGCATTGACGCTGTTGCCATGTGTGTCAACGATATCGTCGTCCAAGGTGCGGAACCGTTATATTTTTTAGATTATATAGCTGTTGGAAAAGCAAAACCTGAGCAAATTGAACAGATTGTTAAAGGGGTTGCTTTAGGTTGTAAAGAAGCGAATGTTGCTTTAATCGGTGGGGAAACCGCAGAAATGCCAGGCTTATATGAAGAAGATGAATATGATATAGCTGGTTTTTCAGTCGGGGTTTGTGAAAAGGTAGACATTCTAAAAGGGAATACGGTTCATTCAGGAGATATATTAATCGGCCTTCAATCATCAGGCTTTCATAGCAATGGCTTCTCCCTCGTTCGTCAAGTGATTGAGGAAAAAGGTCTGGATTACGAAGAAATTTATGAACCGTTTAACGAAAAACTTGGGGATGTCCTGTTAACGCCGACGAAAATTTACGTCAAAACGATTTTAGCTTTGAAGGAAAAGGGTTTGCTGAACGGAGCATCTCATATTACCGGGGGCGGCTTTTACGAAAATATCCCTCGAATGTTGAAAGATGATCAAGGTGCAGAAATCGTTGTGACGACTTTTCCAATTCCGAAAATGATTCAGTTTATTTGTGAACAAGGCCAATTATCAATCGATGAAATGTATCACGTCTTTAATATGGGAATCGGAATGATTGTTGCCGTCGATGAAAAACATGTTGATGAAGCCCTTGAAGTTATTAAAGAACATGGAGATGTCGGTTATAAAATTGGAAAAATAGATGACAGTGGCCAAGTCACGTTAAACGGGGTGTCGTGATGAAACGGATTGCCATATTTGCTTCGGGTAGTGGCTCGAATTTTGAAGCGATTGTTGAGGCAACGTTAAAGGGAAATCTAGGTTGTGAAGTCGTCCTACTATTTACGGACAAAAAAGATGCCTATGTGCTAGAGCGGGCGAAGAAGTTTAATATTCCCGCTGTTGCTCGATCGATAAAAGATTTTCTTAATAAAGAAGCCTTTGAACGGAGTATTTTATCCGTATTAAAACAAGAAAAAATCGATTTTATCGTTCTAGCCGGTTATATGCGACTCATAGGCCCGACGATATTGCATAAATATACTGGAAAAATCGTCAACATTCATCCATCGTTATTACCTAGTTTTCCAGGAAAGGATGCGATCCAACAGGCTATGGAAAAGGGCGTCAAAATAACGGGGGTGACCATCCATTACGTCGATCAAGGGATGGATACGGGGCCAATTATTGCCCAAAAAGCAGTTGAAATTACAGAAGAAGATACATATGAAACGTTAAAAGAAAAAATACAAGCAATTGAACATTATCTTTATCCTGAAACATTAAAAATACTTTTTCGAGAGGATGAAAAAAGTGGCGAAGAAGCGCGCATTAATTAGTGTGTCCAATAAAACAGGAGTTGTCGAATTTGCTCAACAACTTTCAACGCTTGGCTATGACATTATTTCAACGGGCGGAACGATGCAAGCTTTACAAGAAGCGGGGATCGAGTGTACGAACATTTCAGAAGTGACCCACTTCCCTGAAATATTAGATGGACGAGTTAAAACATTACATCCAAATATATTCGGTGGCATTTTAGCAAGGAGGCAAGATGAAAATCATCAAGAGCAGATTGAAAACCATCAAATTGAGCCAATTGATCTCGTCGTCGTTAATTTATATCCCTTTAAAGAAACGATTAGAAATGTGTTAGCTACGTTTCAAGACGCCATTGAAAATATTGATATCGGTGGACCTTCCATGCTTCGAGCAGCAGCTAAAAATCATGAAGATGTTACGGTTATCGTCGACCCGAATGACTATGAAGATGTCATTCAATTATTAACAGATGAAGGTACAATCCCTTTAGAAACGAGAAAAAAATTAGCAGCAAAAGTATTCCGTCATACCGCTCATTATGACACTTTAATTGCTGAATTTTTCACAAAAGAAGTGAATGAGAAGTTTCCCGAAACGAAGACGTTAACTTTTGAACGAGTCAATACATTACGTTACGGTGAAAATCCGCATCAAGAAGCGGCATTATATAAGGAGCCAATTACGAAAGAAGCGACACTCATTAATGCGAACCAATTACACGGCAAGGCTCTTTCCTATAACAATATTCAAGATGCCAATAGTGCAATTCGTATCGTAAAAGAGTTTGACGTGCCCGCAGTCGTCGCTGTTAAACATACGAATCCTTGTGGTGTTGGTATTGGAAAAGATGTTTACGAAGCGTATTTACGAGCATACGATTCCGATCCTATTTCGATTTTTGGAGGAATTGTTGCTTTTAATCGCCCGGTTGATGAAAAAGTAGCTGAGAAGTTAGACGCCCTTTTCCTTGAGGTCATTATTGCACCTGAATTTACCGAATCTGCATTACATATTTTAATGCGGAAGAAAAATTTACGGTTACTCGAAGTGCCGATGGAAAAAGAGGAAGCGAGTGAAGAACTTCATTCCGTTTCAGGCGGGCTTCTCGTGCAAGATGTAGACCAATATGATATTGAAAAATTAGATTTACAAGTCGTTACAGAGAGCAAACCGACAGAAAAAGAAATGGACGATTTATTGTTTGCGTGGAAAGTCGTTAAACATGTGAAATCAAACGCCATTCTTTTGGCTAAAGATGAACAAACAATCGGTGTTGGATCCGGGCAAATGAATCGTGTTGGCGCAGCAAAGATTGCTATTGAACACGCAAAAGAAAAGGCAAAAGGAGCAGTGATGGCATCCGATGCATTTTTCCCAATGCCAGATACCGTAGAAGCAGCTGGAAAAGCAGAAATTCGCGCGATTATTCAGCCCGGGGGATCGATTCGTGATCAAGATTCAATTGATAAATGTAATGAACTTGGCATTGCGATGGTATTTACAAATGTACGGCATTTCAAGCATTAATTAAAACGGAGGTTCTAAAATGAACGTATTAATTATCGGCCGTGGGGGAAGGGAACATGCCCTTGCATGGAAGGTGCAGCAAAGTAAGCAAGTCAACAAAGTATTCGTAGCCCCAGGCAGTGACGGAGTGGAAGAAATTGCCCAAACCGTTCCGATTGAAGAGACAGATTACGATGCCTTAATCACTTTCGCAAAGGAAAATAATATTGAGTTAACGATCGTAGGACCAGAAGCACCTTTAATGGACGGGATTGTCAATCGTTTTCAAGAAGAAGGATTAAAGATTTTCGGCCCGACAAAGGAAGCAGCCATCATTGAAGGAAGTAAACGATTTGCGAAAGATTTTATGATTACTTATAACATTCCTACGGCAGACTATGCGACTTTTACTGAAGTAAGAGGAGCTAAAGCTTATGTTCGGAAAACAGGAGTGCCGATCGTCATTAAAGCAGATGGTTTAGCAGCAGGAAAAGGGGTCATGATTGCCCAAACGATGGAAGAGGCCGATGAAGCGATTGAACAGATGCTTTCATCAAAAAAATTCGGTGAAGCGGGATCGGAAATTGTTATCGAGCAATTTTTAACCGGTGAAGAATTTTCTCTCATGGCGTTTGTGAACGATGAAAATGTTTATCCGATGGTTTTATCGCAAGACTATAAACGAGCATACGATAATCATAAAGGTCCAAATACAGGAGGAATGGGAGCTTATTCGCCCGTCCCCCAAATTAGTGAAGAAACGTATGAACAAGCTGTTAATCAAATATTGCGACCAGTTGCTACTAACTTAGTAAAAGAAGGACGTCCCTTTACTGGCGTGTTGTATGCTGGCATTATTGCAACTTCAGAAGGACCGAAAGTAATTGAGTTTAATGCCCGCTTTGGGGATCCGGAAGCCCAAGTCATTTTACCACGACTTCAATCTGATTTAGTCGATACGTTGTTAAAAATAATTCACGAAGAGCCAGTCGAACTCAAATGGTCCGATGAGGCAGTCGTTGGGGTTGTTTTAGCGACGAATGGTTATCCTGGTGAATATAAAAAAGGTCTTCCCCTTCCACACCTTGATCAACTGGATGAGGAGTTAATAATCTTTCAAGCTGGAACGAAAAAAATAAACGGTAATTGGGTGACAAACGGCGGTCGAGTCTTAATAGTTGCTTCAAAAGGTACAACGATTGAAAAAGCACGAGCAAACGTTTATGAAAGTCTTATGAAAACTGAATTTCCGCATCTTTTTTATCGAAAAGATATTGCTTTAAAAATAAAAAGTTTTGTATAAAAAACCGTATAGTGACTGACGACATAGATGGAAAAAACCATAAGGGAGCTATATGGATAAAGAGCCGGTCGTCTGGGCAGAGGGTATTTCTTAAAATATAGGAGGTTAATAATATGAATAACCCATTGATACTAGACGGGAGAAAAGTGGCAGATGATATAAAAGAAAATTTAAAAAGAAAAATTGTTAATTTGAAAAAACGAGGAATAACACCAAAACTGGCAACGATTTTAGCTGGTGATGATCCCGCATCAAAAACGTACGTACAAATGAAAGCAAACGCTTGTAAAAAAATTGGCATGATGTCTGAAATATTTCATTTACCGAAAGAGACGACGACAGAACAATTACTTCACTTAATTAAACGATTGAACTGTGATACGAAAGTACACGGCGTTTTACTTCAACATCCAGTGCCGGATCATATTGATGAACGCCAAGCCTTCGATACGATTGATATTGAAAAAGATGTAGATGGCGTAACGAGTCATGGATTTGGATCAACAGCCTTTCAACTAAATGCATATCCTTGTTGTACACCAGCAGCTATTTTACAAGTGATCGATTATTACGATATCGAACTTGAAGGAAAGCACGCCGTTGTCATCGGAAGAAGCCCTATTTTAGGTAAACCTGTGTCGATGATGTTACTTAATCGAAATGCAACAGTGACGATGACCCATTCAAAAACGGAAAATCTTCCTGAAATCGTTAAACAAGCAGATATTGTCGTAGCGGCGGTTGGAAAGCCCAAATTTGTTGAAGAACCTTGGATTAAAGAAGGTGCAGTTATCCTTGATGCTGGATATAACGAGGGAAATATCGGTGATGTTGATTATGAAGCCTGTATGAGAAAAACATCGGCAATCACACCTGTACCTGGGGGAATTGGTCCTGTTACTATTGCAATGCTTCTTCATAACACAGTAAAAGCTGCTGAAAAAAGACGAAATTCCAAAACGAATTCAGCCATATAATAGCGGCAATTCGTCAAGGTAAAAAAGTTTTTTGAAGGATTGTTTTGTTTTATTTGTTTGGACATGACGATACTGTTATGATAATTAGGCGAATAGGCTTATAATATTAATGAGAGTCTTATAAAATAAGCACAAAATAGATGCAAAAGGAGCTTATTTTCCCTTGACATTAATGCATTAAATATTATAATATTATTTATGGCATTTTAATCATTTACTCACGATTAGCCCCGGAATATCGTGTTTAAAATAAAAATGTATGTATTACGGATGGAAATTAGGAGGGAAAATCATGCGCACAACTTTCATGGCAAATGAAAACAACGTTGAGCGTAAGTGGTATGTAGTTGATGCGGAAGGACAAACTCTTGGGCGTTTAGCTTCAGAAGTTGCTGAAATCCTACGCGGGAAAAACAAGCCAACTTACACACCACACGTTGATACTGGTGATTATGTTATCATTGTGAACGCTGAAAAAATTCACTTAACTGGAAATAAACTACAAAATAAAATGTACTACAAACACTCAAATCACCCAGGTGGTTTGAAAGAACGTACTGCAGGCGAAATGTTAGAAAAGTTTCCTGAAAGAATGTTGGAAAAAGCGATTACTGGTATGTTACCAAAAAACAAACTCGGACGTAAAATGGCGAAAAAATTATTCGTCTATCGCGGAAATGACCATAAACATCAAGCACAACAACCAGAAGTTTACGAACTTCGCGGTTAATGAAGAAGGAGGTTTATCAATTTGGCACAAGTACAATATTACGGCACTGGCCGTCGTAAAAGCTCAATTGCACGTGTTCGACTCGTTCCTGGAAGCGGGAAAATTGTCGTTAATCATACTGAAGCAGAAGAATATTTTCCAAATGAAACTTTACGTTTAATTATTAACCAACCATTAGAGGCTACAGAAAACATGGGTAACTATGATATTCTAGCAAACGTACATGGTGGAGGTTATTCTGGTCAAGCAGGCGCAATTCGTTTAGGTGTTGCCCGTGCATTACTAGAAGCTGATCCAGATTACCGCTCAGTATTAAAACGTGAAGGATTACTCACTCGTGATGCCCGTGCTAAAGAGCGTAAAAAATACGGTCTTAAAGGCGCGCGCCGTGCACCACAGTTCTCAAAACGATAATTACCAATACTTGCAGCCCTTATCCACTTCAGTGGATAGGGCTGTTTTTACGTATTGCACCAATTTTATGCTTCATGATGTCAGTCCTATTCTTTAATATATTTGATTTAATTCATTAATGATGAGATCCCTGCGTGCATTGAATATTTCTACTCCCAAAAGAAGAACAATTCAAATAGAGCAATTTCTTTTATTTAGTAGCTCTAAGGCTTCTGATTTCATGTATCTAATTCACCCTATATATAATTTAAAACTAGCCGATATAGTATAATATGCCCTGCTTATTAACCAAACCAAAGGGTAAGCTGAG
>CALKAL010000189.1 GCA_937983065.1 uncultured Bacillaceae bacterium
TATAAGAAAACTTAGAAATTTCGCAATCATCACTTACGTTTATAGTTAAAAGGGCACATACCCTAGCTCGCCTTCCGCTTTCATTATTTATCATCACTTACGTTTATAGTTAAAAGGGCCCGTGTTATAATAAAAAATATCTTTTATTTAACGAAAATTGTCGTGTTGTTTACGAAAATAGATGCTTCAATAAAATAAAAATAGAAAGGAGGATTATTTTGGAAAATAAATCAAATGAATTTGAAACGACTAAACCATTTTGGAGGATGTGGTGGTTTTGGCTCCTTCTCGCTTTGGTCGTTCTGCAGCTTCCGTTATTTGGAGAAGAAGCGGACATCCCTGATGAAATGGATCAAACATTTTTTTATCAGTCCCGTGATAGCTTTGAGGATTTAATGTATGGTTGGATTGATCGGAAAATGCCAGAAACATTGACGCCTGAATGGGTTCAATATCATTATGAGCAAATTCAATTAGCTAATCATGAATTTAGTGAAGATGAGGTCATAATTATTGAATCGCTTCACATCATGCTAGAGGAGCTGACAGCGTTAGTAGACGCATACAGCCGAGGAGAGTCCATTGAGCATTACCGGTTTATCGATGCAGCAATAGAAGTCCGTGATCAATTAAAGTTACCTGATCAATTTAATTTAGGAAATGATTAACCCCACAATTTATCTGTTGCAAATTGTGGGGTTATTTATTACTCGATTTTATCACCTAATAAATGTCTCGCTTCTTTTAAAATTTCCCGTTGCACCCGTCTTTTGGTCGTATCATATTTTTTCTCGAAATCCTCAGCAATCTCCATGGATAAATTGTTTTGTGATAGTTCATCGACCATTTGCTCATAAAGCGTTGCAAATTGTTGATCGGCATACGCTTCAATATTTCTAATTTTCGATTCATATTCTAACAATTTAACTCCAAACGTTAAGGCGTTCATATCTTCCCCTAATTGTTCAACAACTTCTGCACGCAATAAATCAAGCTCTTCCAAAATATCATTTTCAAGCTCTGTAAATTGGTTCGCATAAAGCTCAACGATATCGGTATCATTGCTCGACTGTTCCATTTCCTGTTCGTACATGAGCTTTTCATAATCAAGTGTGGCGTCATCATCATGATGGGAATAAGCAGTCTCGCTTTCGGTTGAATATGTAGGCTCATTTTCGGTAATATTAGTTTGTACCGTTTCTTGAATCGAATTAATGAAAGGGTAAATCGTCGTTATAATGAAATAAAGTATAATTAAGGAAGTAATGAAGAAAAATTTCCGCATTTAACTCACACGCCTTTCTGTCATCATAATTGACAGGAAAGAATAAGTTTATACTTAAATTTAGGCGGTTAATTTTCTGATAATTATCGACAAATTATTTAAAGATTCTTAACTAATCGATTGGATTTGTAAAGGTTATGTAAAGAGACGCTATATTAGATAAGGACTTTAAGACTATCGCCAACCTTATTTATAATTATTATTAAATAAAATTAATTATAATAAATTGAAAAAAATCGCTCCAAACAGTAAGTTTTCTATACGAAAAATTAGTTTATTTATCAATCTATTATGTATTGTCATTATTTTATAACTATAATAAAATAAGAATAGCCTCGATCATAAAGGTTTTTTATGTAGACGCTATCTTTTTTATTTGCCACCTGACTGTCGTTGGGTGGTCTTTTTTTATTTAAAATTCAATCGGATGACTGATTTAAAATAAAGAAGTTATTTCAAAGAATTAATAAAATGGTTCTTTTTACCTATAAATCACAAATTTATAAACATTATAAACTAGAAGTAATTTTAAATATATGACACGGTATGATTAGGTGAAAATAGACGCCGATTTCGACAGCGAATATGAGCCTGAGTAAGTGCGAAGTAAGTGGTAAGCCATAAAAAAAGATTAGCTATAACTCATAGCTAATCCTCATTAAACGAAAAATCAATAAACAGCCTCTACTAGGGACCGAGATCTTTACAGCAGCGCCATCCGATTAACCGCTGCCAGTCACTTTAAGTTGAAACTCCCCAATTCATCAATAAGACGTTGAGTCCCTCTTTGAATTATCCGCAATGGAAATAGGCAAATCTAAATGTTTCTTTAGTTCCTTCTGTATTTCTGTCACACTTTCCTCATCAAGCTCTAAATAATAAATGTCATTATGAATTAAACTGCTCCCTTGAAGCTGGTGAGTCTCAATATTTAAACCGCGATTTTTCGTTACATATTCATGAAGACTAAAAATTTCATTGAACGTAAAATTCGTCGCCAAATGATTGTCGATATCTTGAATCAGTGAATGATATTTTGTCACTGAGCTAAATGAAAGGGTCTGATCCAGAATCGCTTGCATAATATCCATCTGTCTTTTGCCACGTTCCAAATCGCTATCGTATTTCCGCGTCCGTGCAAGGGCTAACGCTTCTTCACCATTTAAGCGGTGTCTTCCTTCGTATAAATAAATTGAATCCCGTTCATCTAAACTGTTTGATTCGACAATATTGTAAGGAACATCGACTGTAATTCCGCCTAGTGTATCGACGACTTTGACGAAGGCGTTAAAATCGAGACGAACGTAATAATCGACGGGGATATCGAGTAACTGCTCAACTGTATCAATCATTCCGTCAATGCCCATAAAGGCGTGCACGTGGTTAATTTTATCTTTTTCAACTTGATATGGTACATCGACGTAAGAATCTCTAGGAATACTTACGAGATTAATCGACATATCATTTTTATTAAACGTAGCGAGAACAATCGCATCAGCAAGACTAGATGACCCTTGTCGTGAAAAACCGTCATCGACACCGATAAATAAAACTGAAATCGAGTCTTCTTTCGGGTCAACAGTTACCTCCCGCTTTTCCGATGTTGTTCCCCGTTCAAGCTCTTGGTGGGAGTTGTCAATCATCTTTTCAGCTTCATTGTATAAAGTTGCGATATAGATCCCTATTCCGCCGACAATTAAAATGACGAGGGAAACGATGATCGTTATTATCTTTTTTTTGCTCATTTTTATTCCCCTAACTTATAAAGCAAAATCATATTCTTTGTATATTTGTTCACCGTTATGAATGTTCACTTGGTCACTTGTCAAATCAATGATCCAATTTGTAAATTCATCAACTTCCGCAATTGGTACGAACATTTGAAACGAAACTTGATCGGTATAATCAATCGATCCTAGCGTATATTGGCTTGATCTTAATTCGTTTTCAAGCTTCCCAAGTAACGTGTAATCTGCCGTTAAACGTATTTCTTGCATCAATTTTCTTTCAACAACACCAATCTGTTTAATCGCCTCAGAAGTTGCGTTCGAATAAGCGCGGATTAAACCACCTGCGCCTAATTTAATTCCGCCAAAATAACGGGTGACGACAACGGTTGTATCTTTTAAATTCATTTTTTTCAATACTTCTAACATCGGAACTCCCGCTGTTCCACTCGGCTCGCCATCATCATTCGCCTTTTGGATTAAATCATTTTCCCCTATCATATAGGCTGAGCAATTATGGGTCGCATTATAATGTAATTTTTTAATTTTCGCGATAAACTGTTGTGCTTCTTCTTCGGTTTCTGTACGATTAACATATCCGATGAAGCGGGATTTTTGAATGATAATTTCATGGTGTCCTTCTTCTTTGATCGTTAAATAATTTTCTAGCATCATTTTGCCTCCTAACATATTATTATAAAAAAAATTCTCTATTTCATCAATTAATGTTTTTTTAACAATTTAATGATAAAATATTACATAATCTCTATGAATCTACTCGGATTAACAAAAACTCAATTTGGAGGAGTTTCCATGTCCTTTACAATTAAAGAGCAAGATCAGGCGATTGATAAAATTATTCACGAAATGATTCAAGTCGTGGCAAATAGTAAACAAGAGATTTTTGAAATAAGTGAAGAGACGAGAAATCAACAAGATGCATTACTGGAAGAGCTTAATGACATTAAAGAAGAAGTTTTAACAATCATTAGTGACGGGGAAAAATTGGAGCGGAAATTAAAAAAAGCTCGCGTGAAATTGTTAGAGGTTAGTAAAAATTTTGAACAATATAGTGAAGAAGAAGTAAGAGAAGTGTATAATTATACACATAATATACAGACAGACTTAATTATTATACGTGAAAAGGAAACGACGTTAATTAAAAGACGGGATGAGCTCGAGCAACGAATTAAAACGCTCGGAAGAAGTATTGAGCGTACAGAAAGCTTAATGAGTAAAATTAATGTTGTTTTACAATATTTAAATGAAGATTTTAAAACGATAAGTGATGAGATTGAATCAGCGAGGGAAAAACAACAATTTGGTTTACAAATTATCGAAGCACAAGAGGCAGAGCGGCGGAGACTATCAAGAGAAATTCACGACGGACCTGCTCAAATGTTAGCAAATGTTTTAATTCGCTCGGATATTGTCGATAAAACAATTAAACAAAAAGGAATTGACGAGGGGATTAAAGAAATTAAAGAAATGAAAGAAATTGTTCGTAATGCGCTTTTTGAAGTGAGACGGATTATTTATGATTTACGTCCAATGGCTTTAGATGATTTAGGGTTAATCCCGACATTAAGAAAATACTTGACGACGATTGAAGATTATCATCAAATTAAAGTTGAATTCATTAAGATGGGTAAAGAAGAGCGTTACAGCCAAAAATTTGAAACTGCCGTTTTCCGCCTCGTGCAAGAATCGACCCAAAATTCGGTGAAACATTCTGGGGCAAGTCTCATCCGGGTCATATATGAGGCGACAAATGGTTTAGTTAATATTATCATAGAAGATAATGGCAAAGGTTTTGACAAAGAAGAGATAAAAGATAAGTCTTTCGGGTTATTGGGTATGCGTGAAAGAATTGAGATGTTAGAAGGAGAATTCAACATCGATTCTGAAATTGGAAAGGGTACTAAAATAAAGATTTCCCTTCCAAGCATATATACAGAATAAAAGGGTACGCGTCTGATAGGATTTAGGAGGTAAAGCGTAAATGGTAACAGAAATTGTTTTAATTGATGACCATAAATTGTTTCGCGAAGGTGTTAAAAGAATTTTAGAGTTTGAAAAAGATTTTAACGTCATTGCTGAAGGTGGCGATGGTTCGGAAGCGATGAATCTCGTCGAACAATACAATCCAGATATCGTCATTATGGACATCAATATGCCAAATATAAATGGCGTCGAGGCGACAAGAGAACTAGTAGATACGTTTGAAGATATTCGTGTTATTATTTTATCTATTCACGATGATGAATCGTATGTGACCCATGCCCTTAAATCAGGTGCGTTAGGTTATATGTTAAAGGAAATGGATACGGACGAGTTAGTCAATGCGATAAAAATTGTAAGTGAAGGTGGTTCATACATTCATCCGAAAGTCACTTATAATTTAATTCGGGACTACCAACGAATCTCTAATGAACAAAATGGAAAAACAAGTTTTACGCCAATTGAATACCGTAAACCACTTCATTTATTAACACGCCGTGAATGTGAGGTCTTACAGCTCATGACCGACGGAAAAAGTAACCGTGGCATTTCTGATCAACTATATATAAGTGAAAAAACGGTTAAAAACCACGTTTCAAACATATTACAAAAAATGAACTGTAATGATCGAACCCAAGCCGTCGTTCAAGCGATCAAAAATGGTTGGGTCGAGTTTGGAAAGTAAATTACAAGTTTGATTGACAAAATAAATTCTATTAACCTAGCACCTAGTTTTCAAAGGAGCTAGGTTTTTTAATGCGCTAATATTTTTAACTTAACATATAATTGGACAACATCTATTTAATAGAAACGAATTTTATTGTATAGTAATATTAAATTTAATAGAAAAGAAGGGAGGGAATGCGAGATGAAAATAGCTGTCGTTACAGATAGTACAGCTTATCTTCCAGAAGAGGATGTTAAGAAGTGGAATATTCATATCGTTCCTTTAGCTGTTAACTTCGGTACTGAAACATATCGTGAGCTCATTGATATTTCCGTCGATGAATTTTATGAAAAAGTAAAAACAGAAAAGGAATTACCGAAAACTTCTCAACCGTCCATTGGTGATGTGACTACAAAGTATGAAGAGTTAGCGAAAGATCATGATGCAATTATTTCTATTCATTTATCTAGTGGTATTAGTGGTACTTACGAAGCGGCTGTGTCAGCTGGCGAAATGGTTGAAGGTGTCGATGTTCATACGTTTGATTCAGAAATTAGCTGTATGGCCCAAGGTTTTTACGTTTTAAAAGCAGCTGAAATGGCTAAAGAGGGTGCTGAGCCAGAGGAAATTTTGAAAGCGCTTAACGAAATGAAGAAAGAAATGCGCGCTTATTTTATGGTTGATGATTTATCTCATTTAGCTCGTGGCGGTCGTTTAAGCGGTGCTCAAGCGATGGTCGGAAGCTTACTTCAAGTGAAGCCGATTTTACATTTTGAAGATAAAAAGATCGTTCCGTTTGAAAAAATTCGGACGAGCAAAAAAGCATTTAAGCGGATTGAACAGTTATTAAAAGAAACGGCGGATGATGCGGAAGAAATTCATGCGGTTATTATCCACGCACAGCGAGAGGAATTTGCTAAAGAGTGGAAGGATGAATTAGAAGGGCGTTATCCAAACGTTCGATTTTCAATTAGCTATTTTGGTCCAGTTATTGGAACGCATTTAGGCGAAGGTGGAATTGGCCTTTGTTGGTATAAAGTTAAATAATTTTTTAAACAGTGGCAGATGGGGCAACTTACCCATCTGCTATTACATGCCGATTGAATCGGTTCCTTTCATATTTTTTAAAAAGGAGCGGATGCTTTTGAATGTAGATGATTATCTCACCGAATTATCACCACTATTTTCCGGAAGGCTTCTCCTCAAGCGCGAAATCCGTTTAGACGAACAACTTTTCCAAACGCTACTCCAAAATAATTTATTCAAAGAGATTCGAAGTATAAAAAAATATATCGGCTTTTACGAATGCCAACGCTGTTTTAATCAGTCGAGTCATTATTTCGGCCGTTTACCTGATCGAACAGTTTATTGTAAAAAATGTATTATGATGGGTCGAGTGAGCGAAAAAGAGCCTTTGTACGAATGGTGTGGGCCAGACGCTATTTTAGATAAAGTGTCCCAGGCGTGCGAATGGAATGGCGTGTTAAGCCCCTTGCAAAAACATGCCTCTTTAAAAATCGTTGAAGCCATTCAAAATCGCAGCCAAATTCTCATTCACGCCGTTTGTGGTTCGGGCAAAACTGAAATGCTTTATGAAGGGATTGCCCACGCCATTGAAGCTGGCAAAAAAGTATGTATTGCAACGCCCCGCACGGATGTGGTCCGTGAATTAGCTCCCCGCTTTCGACGGGATTTTCCGAACATTAAATCCTGTGCTTTATATATGAATTCAACGGAGAAGGATGTCAATGCCCACCTCGTCATTGCTACAACCCATCAGCTTTTACGTTATAAAGATGCTTTTGATGTGACGGTAATTGATGAAGTTGATGCTTTTCCTTTTCATAATGACCCGACCTTGAAAAAAGCGGTGAAGCGGGCGACGAAAAAGGACGGCTCCACGATCTATTTAACCGCGACGCCACGACTAGATATGAAGCTTAAAAAATCCTTTCAACTCATCCCAGCTGTTTCAATTCCCCTTCGCTTCCACGGTCATCCACTACCTGTTCCTAAATTTCATTACATTCATCAATTAGAAAAACAGTTAAAAGAAGAAAAAATTCCAGCCGACATCACCGATTGGTTTAAAAATAGGAAGCGGCGCTATTTAATTTTTGTACCGACAATTGAAATGGCTGAGCAGGTGTCCGTCATGTTAGATCATACTCCCTTTGTTCATGCAGAAAGTCCTGATCGAGCGGAATTAATTCAACAATTTCGCAACAAAAAGATGAATCGGCTCATTACGACGACGATTTTAGAGCGGGGTGTCACATTCCCCTCAATTGATGTGGCAATCATTCAGGCGGATCATCACGTCTTTGATGAAGCGGCCCTCATCCAAATTGCCGGGAGAGCTGGAAGAAGTCACGCCGATCCAAATGGGGATGTCGTATTTTTTTATGAAACGAAAACGAGAGCGATGGTGAGTGCGAAAAAGGAAATTGTTTTGAAAAATGAAGAGGGGAAGAAGTGGAAGGAAGAGACGGGGGAGGTTGAGAAAATTTAAGGGTTGAAGTCGCAATCAGCAGTTGAGCTCTTTCGTGATGCGGATAGTCAACACTACTGTTCGCCTTAGAAAAAAGTTTTAATTGGAGGAATCAATATGCACTGTTATGTTTGTTTTGAATCAATCCACTCTAAAACAACCTGGGGTCATTTATTTCAATTATTTAATCGGAAAATATGTCTCCGTTGCGAAAAGCATTTTGAAAAATTACAAGCTGAACATGCGTGCCTTAAATGTATGAAGCCAATTGAGTACCACGACGGCCAAATGTGTGACGATTGCCTTGCCTGGAAGAAGCGATTAAACGAAGATCCCCTCGAGCGAAATGTTTCTATTTTTAAATATAACGATTTTTTAAAAGATGTGATGTCGAAATTTAAATACCGTGGCGATTATGAAATGGTTTACGTTTTTGAAAAAGATCTTCAAAAGGCGTACGTCGAAAATTTTCAAAATATGCCATTAACGATCACACCAATCCCGTTGTCCAAGGAAAGGTATGAGGAAAGGGGCTTTAACCAAGCAGAAGCGATTGCTAAGCAGTTGAACAAGCCAATCGTCAATTTGTTGACGAGAACGCATACGGAAAAACAGGCGAAAAGGACAAAACGAGAGCGGGTCTTTTCTGAAAATCCGTTTCAAGTATTGGAAGTGAAAGAAGGCATGAATATTTTATTAATTGATGATTTTTACACGACGGGAACGACATTGCGGCAAGCAGCGCTCGAATTGAAATCAAAAGGGGCAGATAAAGTTTACGCGCTTACATTAATCCGAAGTTAATTTTTTCGCTAACAGACTTTGTAAATCGACAAAACTACCGATATAATAATTAATAAGAGAAACAGTTGGGGAGAGGGATTATTATGGCTGAATTGGCGAATTGTCCAAATTGCGGAAAGTTATTCGTGAAGGGGGCGCAAACGGTTTGTCGTGAATGTTTTTTAGAGGAGGAGGAAAAGTTTAATCTCGTCTATGATTTTTTACGGCAAAGAGAAAATCGTAAAGCGACCGTTTTAGAAGTTTCAGAGGCGACTGGTGTTGAAGAGTCACTCATTATGAAGTTCGTCAAGCAGCGCCGACTCCTTCAAACGAATTTTCCGAATTTAACGTATCCGTGTGATCGTTGCGGCAAAGAGATTCGGGAAGGAAAGTTATGTCAATCGTGTGCAGAGGAAATTCGCGAAGATTTAATGGAAGAATCGCGCCGATATGCGTCAAGAAGTGATGAAGATAAAGAAGGCGCCTATTTTAATATTAATAGAGAAAATAAGTGGAGAAACTAAACTTTTTTATAAACTGACCGATATATTAAGTATGTAAAGGTACGTTAAAAAAGAGGTGTGATTCATGAAAATTAATTCGACAAATGGGGCGAATTTGAACCCATATGTTAACCATTTAAATAAACAGTCTATCAAAAATAGTGGCATGCAAAAAAAGGATCAGCTCGAAATTTCAGCACAAGCGAAGGAGCTCCAAAAAGGAAATCCTTTCGTTGAGGCAAGACAGCAAAAAGTGTCGGAATTAAAAGAGCAAATCCAAAAAGGTGAATACGAAGTTGATGCGAAAAAGACAGCTGAGAAAATGATTGATTTTTGGGTCAATAGACGGATATAAGAGGGGGCAAATCCTTTGTCTGTACAGCAAATTATTGGTGAGCTTGAGAAATTATTAGACCTTCATAAAAGCTTACTTTCATTGTCAAAGGAAAAAACAGAACGGATTAAAAATAATGACATCGACGCGTTTAATGAGTTGTTAATGACGGAAAGAAAGCATATTCAGGCGATTGAACAGCTTGAGAAGAAGCGGATACAGTTGACGGAAGAATGGTTTAACAAGCATGCGGAAGATCGCGAGCGGACGATTAGTGAGTTAATCGAAGCGATATCCGATGAATCCGAAAAAAAGTCGCTTGAAGCTTTGTATGACAATCTCATTATCGTTTTAGCTGAGTTAAAGCAGCAAGAACAGTTGAATCGGGATTTAGCCCAGCAATCGTTGCAATTTATCGAGTTATCGTTGGACATGTTCCAACCCGTTCACAATAAAAATTTAAATTACAATCAACCGAATCAACAAAAGAAACCGAATCGGAATACATCGGTTTTTGATTCGAAAGCTTAGGCGAGGCAGTTTGAGAGGAGAATGAAAGATGACTTCCACATTCCACGGTTTAGAAGTCGCAAAACGGGCATTATTTACGCAACAATCAGCCCTATATACGACGTCTCATAACATAGCAAATGCAAATACAGAAGGCTATTCAAGGCAACGGGTAACGTTTGAGCAGACGAGTGCTTATCCTGCCCCTGGTCGAAACCGTCCTGAACTCCCAGGCCAGCTCGGTACTGGTGTTAAAGCGGGACAAATTGAGCGGATCCGGGATAAATTTTTAGACTATCAATATCGAATTGAAAATAATAAAGCTGGCTATTGGGGTGTTAGACAAGAATCCCTTAGCCGTTTAGAAGATATTATGAACGAACCGAGTGAAGCTGGTTTAGGGAAAGTGATGGATCAGTTTTGGGAATCACTGCAAATTTTAGCGACACATCCAGAAGATGAAGGCGCAAGACGAGTTGTTATTCAGCGGGGTGTGGCAGTTGCGGATACGTTTAAATATTTAAATGAATCGCTTCAAAATGTTCAAGGTGAAATTCGGAACCAATTAGGAACGGACGCATTAGAAGTTAACAGTTTATTAAACCAAATTCACGGTTTAAATGAACAAATTGCGCGCATTGAACCGAACGGCTATTTACCGAATGATTTATACGATAAAAGGGACGCTCTCATTGATCAATTAACGGAACATGTTGATGTCACTGTCACTTATGAACCGAGTGGTGGTCATGCTTTAGATTCAGCAATGGGACGTGCGGTTATTACTTTGAATGATGCAAATGGGGAACCGCTAATTGGCGCTGACGATGAGCCGATTACATTGATTGATGAAGATAATAACGTTCAAGGGATCCAAGTGACGTTTAGTGACGGCTCGATTAATCAAGTGTCAATTGGTCAGTTAAATGATGATGGAGAAGTCGAAAACGCGACACATCAATTTAGTCCAGGAGCATTTCCTACAACTGGCGCGTTAAAAGGGCTTATCGAATCCCACGGTTATACGAACGCAGACGGAGAGCCCGTTGGAATATATGAGTCGATTTTAAAAGATTTGGATGATTTGGCTGCGGCGTTTATTACAGAATTTAACGATGCTCACGCAGAAGGAATGGATTTAGACGGAGAAGCTGGTCAAGAATTCTTCAGTGGAACTGGCGCGGGGGATATGGGAGTAAATATTACAGATCCACGTCATGTTGCTGCTTCATTAGATGGTGCACCAGGTGATGGACGAAATGCACTGAACCTAGCCCTCGTCCGAAATAACGGTACAGTCGGGGACGGTGACACATCAATTCAAAAATTTTACGAAGGTATGATTGGTGAAATTGGCGTCATGGCTGAAGAAGCGAATCGAATGGTTTCTAACAGTGAAATTTTACGGTTGTCTGTAGATTCCAATCGCCAATCCGTAAGCGGTGTTTCTTTAGATGAAGAAATGACGAACTTAATTAAATTCCAGCATGCATACAACGCAGCGGCACGGAATATGACCGTCGTTGATGAAATGCTTGACCGAGTTATAAACCAAATGGGAATTGTCGGAAGGTAGGTGTTAATTAATGCGAATTACTCAATCAATGATTAGTAACAATATGTTGCGTAATGTAAGTCAAAGCTACGGGACTTTAGATAAATATATGAACCAGCTTTCAACGGGAAAGAAAATTAATCGCCCATCAGATGATCCAGTCATCGCCATGAGAGGAATTAGCTATCGCTCAGAACTATCAAAAGTTCAACAATACGAACGGAATATCGGTGAGGTGCACAGTTGGATGGATAATACCGATGATGCTTTAGATGAAGTTGGAAAAGTACTTCACCGATTACGCGAACTGACCGTCCAAGCGAGTAATGATACGTATGAAGAGAACCAACGAAATAACGTTAGTCAAGAAGTTCAGGAACTAACGGAACATTTGAAGGATATCGCTAATACGAAAGTAAATAATAAATACATTTTCAGTGGGACGATGACGACAGAGCCACGGTTTGAAAATGGAGTTGCGAATGCAAATGTTAATGGTGATGACGTTTTAATAGAAGTATCTGACGGAATTATTATTAATGCGAATGTGAGTGGGGAAGAAATTTTCTCGGATACTTTTTTTAGTGAATTAGAGGGTCTATTTGATACTTTAGAAAACGAGAATGCTTCATCTGAAGATATAAGTGCTTATATAACGACTATTGATTCCCATGAACAAGTCGTCTTAAACGAACGAGCGGATCTTGGGGCACGGATGAACCGGGTAGAACTCATCGAAAACCGACTTGGTCAACAAGAAGTATCTACAACGAGGTTACTATCCAATAACGAAGATGCTGATATTGAAGAAGTCATTATGAATTTAGTCATGCAAGAAAGTGTGCACCGCGCTGCATTAGGAGCCGGTGCGAGAGTAATTCAACCTTCATTACTTGACTTTTTACGTTAAGCTATCTGTTTTATCAGCAGATAGCTTTTCTTCTTAAAAAGAGGTGATACGATTGCGCTTACCACAAGTTCAAATTAGAACAACAGACGCTCTAATAGGAATACAAACGAGACAAGCACAATTAAATATTCGTCAACCCCATGCGGATCTTCATATCGAACAACCCCACGCCGAATTAAATACAACGACGAAGCAACCGAGATTATCAATTGATCAAACGGAAGCATGGCGGGATATGGGGATCATGAGCGCATTAGATAAAACGAAACAGTCAACAGGAGAGGCCAGACAGAAATGGCTTGAAGGTATTTCGCGGATGAGCCAAGAAGGAAATCAGCTAATGAGTATTGACCGTGGTGTTGATATCGCCCAAGTTGCTAAACAAAAAACGACTCCCCATTTACCGATGCCGAATATTACATACATTCCGAAATCATTCACTTCGATTAAAATTAGCTATGAACCTGGGGAAGTGACGCATAATCATCGGGCGAATAAACCAGTTATTCGTGCAGATGCGAAAAACGTTGAAGGCAATTATGAACCATATGATGTGCAAATTTATTTACGTCAACAACCAAATATTGAAATAACTGTTGATACGGAAATTTAAAAAGAAGGGTGATCCTTTTTATGAAAATAGAAACGACCTACTACGGAGAAATCGACATTGATGAATCGAAAGTGATCCAATTTGATAAAGGGTTATTAGGCTTTCAAGACGATAAAGAGTTTGTCCTACTCGATATCGAAGGCAATCCTCATTTTCATTTATTACAATCGATTAGTGATAAAGACTTATCTTTTGTCGTCACAAACCCGTATTTAATTTATAAAAACTATGAATTCGATTTAGATGAAACGACCGTAGATCAATTAAAGATTAACGAACCAACAGATATTATCGTTTTAGCTATTTTAACATTACATACACCATTCGAGACGTCGACTATCAATTTAAAAGCACCGATTATCGTTAACGCTAAACAAAATATCGGAACACAAATTATTGTTAATGAAGAGTACGACACGAAACACCCAATCCAATCAAAAGAACAGGGAGGGGAGTAACATGCTAGTCCTCTCACGAAAAGTCGGCGAATCTATTAAAATTGGCGATAATATCGAAGTGACGATTGTTGCGATTGAAGGCGATCAAGTAAAAATAGGCATTGATGCTCCCAAATCCGTACAAATCCACCGAACGGAAATTTACGAACAAATTTTAGAAGAAAACCGTCAAGCTCGAGCCAGTTCTACAAATTTAAAAGATTTATTACAAAATAATATAAAAAAAGATTAAACAATTTTTCAATCCTGTCGATATTAAAGATGTAAGTCAAACGTCCTAATTTTCTGGCCAGAAGATGACGTTAAAAGTCACAAGGATGTGACAAATAAACATTTCAAGGAGGAAATTTAAATGCGTATTAATCACAACATTATGGCGTTAAACGCTCATAACCAGTTATCTTTCAACCAGAATTCAGTTCAAAAATCTTTAGAAAAATTATCTTCAGGACTTCGTATTAACCGTGCAGGAGATGACGCAGCAGGTCTAGCAATCTCTGAAAAAATGCGTGGCCAAATCCGTGGTCTATCAATGGCTCAAAAGAACTCTCAAGATGGTATTTCTTTAATTCAAACAGCTGAAGGTGCTTTAACTGAAACACATGCAATTCTTCAAAGAATGCGTGAGTTGACAGTTCAAGCGGGTAACTTAGGTACACAAGAAACAGAAGATTTACAAGCTATTCAAGATGAAATCGGAGCACTAATTGAGGAAATTGATGGAATTGCTGACAGAACTCAGTTTAACGGTAAGGACTTATTAACAGGAGCTTTTGCAGAAGATGATTTGATCTTCCAAATCGGTGCCAATGCAGAGCAGCAGTTAACTGTTAACATTGCTGATATGCATGCAGCTGAATTAGGAGCAGAAGGAGTTGCCGATATTGATGTGACTACTTTTACAGAAGGTTCGGATTTTGATGCAGCGGTTGCACAAATTGATGATGCTATCAACGCTGTTTCAGGGCAACGTTCAGCTCTCGGTGCTATCCAAAACCGCTTAGAGCACACAATCAACAACTTATCAGTTTCTGAAGAAAACTTAACAGCTGCTGAATCTCGCATAAGGGACGTAGATATGGCGAAAGAAATGATGGAGTTCACTAAGAACAACATCTTAACTCAAGCTGCACAATCTATGCTAGCTCAAGCTAACATGCAGCCACAAGGAGTACTTCAGTTACTTCAGTAATTTAAAACAATTATTTAAAAAGAGTGGACACGTTCCACTCTTTTTTTGCTTATTAAACTTAATTATTTTACATAATTGCCGATATATAAAATAGAAGCAGATTAAATTTAAGGGGTTGTGCTTTCAATGGAAGTAATGGGTAAAAAGATAACGACTCAAATAGTGAATAGCACATCTTATGTAAGTCAGCAAAAAGCGCTAGAACAAAATCCTCAACCATCAAAACAAACTTATACTGAAGATATAAATCAATCAAAGGACAACGTAAAAAGTATGGTCGATGGGATGAACGATATTTTAGATCCTTTAGATAAAGGGTTTAAATTTGAATTTCATGAGGATTTGGAACGGTATTATGTGACAGTCGTTAATAAACAGACTAATGAAGTCATTAAGGAAATACCGCCGAAAAAATTGTTAGATGCCCATGCGTTAATGATTGATTTTATGGGACTATTAGTTGATGAAAAAATATAGGTGGTGAGTAATATGAGAGTAGCTGGTTTAGCATCAGGAATGGATATTGATATGCTCGTTAACGATCTAATGAAGGCTGAAAGAATGCCACTTAACAAGTTACAACAAGACCGTCAATGGCTCACTTGGCAACGTGATGCATACCGTGAAATGAATACGTTACTGTCAAGTTTTCGGAATATGTTTCTTGATATGCGACTAAGTAGTACTTATAGTTCGAAAAACGTAACATCGTCACAAGAACATGCAGTGACAGCCACTGCTAATACAGGTGTCGTTGATGGTAGTTTTTCAATTGAAGTAAGCCAACTTGCTTCACAAGCAATCAATGTTAGTACGACTTCAATTACGAATGATGGTGAGAGCTTCGATGCGAATGCGAGCCTTGAAAGTCAGGCAGGTGCTTTAAGAGGTGGCTTTGAACCTGGTACATTTACAGTTACGACATATCAAAATGGTAAAGCAATAGAAGAAACGTTTACTGTTGATGCCGAAGATAGTTTAAATGCGGTTTTACGAAGAATTTCTAATAGTGATTTAGGTGTACGGGCTTTTTATGATCAAACATCTGACCGCGTTTTTATTGAAAGAACGGAAACAGGAAACCATAATGAAGCTGGATTTGAAATTGAATTTTCGGGGAATAGCTTTTTAGCAAATACGTTACAACTAGACCAATCCCAAGAGCAAGGTGGTCAAAATGCTTTATTTACGTATAACGGTATTGAATTAACGTCAAAAACGAATTCATATACGTTAAATGGCTTAACGTTAAATTTCCATGGTGAGACAACTGGACGAGCCAATATTGGTGTACAAAACGATGTAGAACATGCCGTTGAAAAAATTACTGATTTCGTTAATAAATATAATGAAATTGTCTTAACTTTTAATGAAAAATTAAGTGAAACGCGTCATCGTGACTACCCACCATTAACGGATGAACAACGTGAAGAAATGTCAGAAAGTGAAATCGAAATGTGGGAAGAAAGAGCGATGAGTGGACTTCTAAGAAACGATAGTACTTTACGTTCTGTTCTTTCTAATATGCGTTTATCTGTAAATGCGATTATCGATACGGGTAATGACGACATTAATTCTTTAGCTACTATCGGAATTACACCTTCCACTGATTATCGGGATAATGGTATTTTAGAAATTGATGAAAATAAATTACGTGAAGCATTACAGACTGATACGGATTCTGTTAGACGCATTTTTTCAAATCAAGAAGAATCAGGTGGAATAGTTGATCGATTAGAAAATAACGTCCGTCGTGCAGTACGTGACTTAACAGATTTAGCGGGAAGTGCTGGTTCTACGAATGAAACCCATTCAATGGGGCGACGCTTAGGCAATTTAGAAGATCGTATTTCTGCATTTGAACAGCGTCTCATTCAAACAGAAAGTCGTTATTATCGCCAATTTTCTGTTATGGAGCAGGCAATTCAACGGGCGAATATGCAATCAATGTTTTTAATGCAGTCATTTGGTGGCTTTATCCAACAATAATTCCTTAAGGAGCTGAGAAAATGAATACACAAGCTCATCAAGCATATCAGAAAAATTCAATCGAAACGGCGACTCCAGGGGAATTAACCCTTATGCTATACAATGGATGTATTAAATTTATTAAACGGTCTAAATTAGATATTGAAAATAATAATATTGAAAGTAAAAATACGAATATCCAAAAAGCAATTAATATCATTAATGAACTAATTGTCAATTTAAATATGGCGTATGAAGTCTCAAAGGAGATGTTACCCCTTTATGAATACATTAGACATCAGCTCATTCAAGCAAATATTAAAAATGATGTAGATATGCTTACTGAAGCTCAAGGGTTAGTGGAAGAATTTCGTGATACGTGGAAAGAAGTTATTAAGTTAAATCGCCAACGAGAATTTACAAGTGGGAATGCTTAATGGAAAACATAATAAAAAAACTACTAGAATTAACAGAAAAAATGTTGCAACAATTTGATGAAGAAAATGATCGTGAAAAACTGATTGAAATGTATGAGCAATTCGTCGATGAAAGGGAGCCGATAATTAAGGAACTCAAGGGCCCCTTTACCGATGAAGAAGGTCAATTAGGTGTAAAATTAGTTGAAGCCGATAAAGAGCTACAACAGAAAGTCGGTCAATTTTTCGATTCAATTGCCAAAGATTATAGCGAAGTAAAAAAGAAGAAAATTTCAAATCAAAAATATACGAATCCATACGACAAAGTTTACTCAAGGGATGGAGCGTTTATTGATAAAAAGAAATGAAAAACGATTGGTTTTACAAGTACCAATCGTTTTTTTTGCTTATCATTATATTTTATATTCGTTTTATAAGTTCAATTAGCTTAACTGCTTCTTTAAAAGTCATTTCATTAATTTTACCCCTTGATGCATTGACAATTAAAGGCTTGGTGTCTTTATCCTCATCATATATGACTTCAAAGTTAACATCATAAAAATCAAGATTACTGTTATTTAAAATTGACTCTAATTGCTCACCAAATTTATCGAGTTTCTTTAAAGAAAATTCATGATTTATTGGATTAATTATTTTTAAATGCTTATTTAATTCTGTTGTGAGAGATATGGACTGTTCCAATGAGCTCTCATATATAGGCCTAATATTTGTGTATTCCCACTCATTTTTGTCCTTTTTCATTAATTTAAAGTTATAACTGTAAGACATGTTATTAAATTCAGGCTTGGCGTAATATTTCTGAATGATTATATTACCCTCTTTTAAAATATCTTCCAAGAAATATCTAATAGTTAATTGGGTCATTTCTCTTTTGTTTGAATTTGTTACAAGTTGATAATTGTATCCTTTTTCACTAGTTAAAATATACTTTTCTTCAGATTGATTTGGATGGAATAATAATACTTTCTCATGTTCATTTAGAAATTGTAACGCATCATCAACACTTGAAATAATTTTAGTGGGAACAAATGTGTTATCATCCATTACATTTAGTACTTTATCAAAATAGTTAAGCAGATTTTCGCCTTCGCTTGTCGAATAAAAAATAGGAATACCTTCTAGTTCGTCGTAGACAAACATAAATTCATCCTTCCTATTTAATATGTCAATAATTGCATTTGGATATGGATAAACTTTTTCATCAAAGTCATCATCTGCTAATTGTCTTCCTCTAATAAGCTTCATGTGATGATCAACATCTTTTGGTGTAAATGTGAATAATGTTATATTATGAAATTCCGCTATATAACTTAATAGTTTAATTAAGTCTTTATTGACATTAGGCCCAACAATAGCACCAATCTTTGTTCGATCATCAATTACTTTCTCTAGTTTTGAATTAGATGCATTAAAGAAACCTTTCCATAATCGACTATCCGCAAATTCGTTTGTATAAAATATTTTATTTTTGGCTATATAGATGCAGTAAGCAATAGTATTAATAGCTCTTTCAGTTTCGTGTAAATGAGTTTGAGGCCCATTATTAGCTTCAAACATCCAGAATCTTTTATTTTTATCAATAGCAATATCTAATCCCATTTCGTCAATGGCTAGTCCATATAGCTTATCAATATGAAATGTAACATCCATTGCGAGTTTTTCCATTTTATCTAATATTTCATAACCTTCATCCCCAAACTGTTCATATAAAAAATACTTCGGATCTAGTAATTGTTGACCTTCTCTATAAATCTCAATTTGTAAACTCCTCGTTGAACCAACTCTTGGATAAAGTTTAGTAATTTGCCACTTGCCTTCACCATTCTTTTGCATATGAATCCGAAAGTCATAGGGATTCCCCTCTTTAGTTTTTGCCTCTACAAATTTTTGAATCATAAAAGTCTTTTCTCTTAAATGATCAATGATTGTCGCATTTAACCAAGTTGAAAAAGTGTTATGATTCATTATTTTATTTTTTCTTCTTTCCGTTACTCGATATCTATCACCACTTTTTTGTACGAAATATATATTTTCGCCCCTTGCTCCACGTATTGGTTTTAATACCGCAATCTTATTTTTGGACAAAAAGGAAAACACGTCACTCTCAGAATTAATAATTTTAAATGGGATAATTAATTCTGCAAATTTTTTATTTCTAACGATTCTTTGAGGAAGTTCCAATTTATCTCCAAAAGAAAATGATGTAAATGGAACAAGTTGTCTTAATTTTTTCTCTGTTTTGGACTGCCTAGTGAAGGATTTCGGGAAAATGTTATGTATAACATCAGGAAGAGGAAAATCCTTTTTAATCCACTTGTCTCCATCTCTTACAGTAGCAGCAATTAACTCTTGATCAAAATTAACATCACTAGAGGTAAAGAAGAAAATATTAGCATTTGCATTATCTGCTTCACTAATGAGTGCTTCTAATCTTTCTTTTCTGTACCCATCAATTGGATTAAATCGATCCTCATAAACTCCAATTGTTATTTGTTTGTTTTCATCAAAGGATACATGATTGGCTATTTCATCTTTCCATTTTTTTAATGTCGGAATAAAGTTGAATTGAAGATATTCGTTAACTTTTAATAGATTTGTTTTTTCTAATGCGCTAGAAATGTTTTTTATGTTAGATAAAATTCTATTTTCAAAATCAAGGAGTTCGTTTTTTAAGTTTTGATCTTTGTTAATTTCATTTTGAACGACATTATACGCCTCAATAATCGAGCTAAATATGTATAAACTCTCACTATACTTCTTTTCTTTAATTAATTTGAGAAAATGATCCGACGCTTCAATGAGTGTGTCAATAATATTAATGATTTGTTTTGTTTCTTTTTCCGTGAGGCTCATTTTTTATCACTCCATGAATTATTTTGTCTATATTATATTTTATCGGATAAACTCGTTTTAGTGTGAACCTTTTGTTGTAATAAAGGGTTGATTATTAATAATTGCATCAAACGTTCGACACTTTGCTACAAATTTCTCACTCAGTTTATGCAGGAATTT
>CALKAL010000190.1 GCA_937983065.1 uncultured Bacillaceae bacterium
TCTCAAACCCAAATCTCCACGCGTCCGCAAAAGATTTGTCCCAGAGAACGCCTCCTTCACCAACGTTATTGACAAAAAGCTGAAATTTCCCCCACTAACATTATTTATTGTACAACCGAAAAAAAGTGGGTAAAAGCATTCAAATCGCCTTCACCCACGTTATTTTAATAAATTATAAAAAGATCAATCCGCTTACTGCTCCAGCTAGAACGATAACCCAAGGCGGTAATTTCCAATAAACTAGCAGACTAAATAAAATTGCTGCGATAACGAAATGGACCGACGTATGAATGGAACTCGTCCATATCGGATTATAGAATGCAGCGATTAATATCCCTACAACTGCTGCATTAACCCCCATGATCGCGCCTTTAATATGTTCGTTATGACGTAAACGCGCCCAAAAAGGTAATGCCCCTAATATGAGTAAGAAGGCAGGTAAAAAGATAGCAACTGTTGCGAGTAGGCCGATAGACCAACCACCAATAACAGTTCCAGCATACGCTGCGAAAGTAAAGAGGGGGCCAGGAACAGCTTGAGCAGCACCATAGCCTGCAAGAAATTGTTCTTCACTTATCCATCCAGTCGGGACTAATTCTTGTTCCAACAAAGGTAAAACGACGTGGCCACCACCGAAAACAAGGGAACCTGAACGGTAAAAACTATCAAATAATGCAATCCATTCGATAGAAAAAATCGAACGTAACACAGGTAGTAACAATAACAGTCCAAAAAATAACGTTAAACAGATTGCGCCGAAGCGTCGAGAAAGGGGAAACTTTATCTGATTTTCTTTTTCTTCAGTCTTCTCATTTCGATATATTAAAAAACCAATGAGTGCTGCAAAAAGTATGACACCGATTTGAGTTAATGCGTCTTGCCATAATAAGGTGAGACTTAGTGCAAATAAAGCGATCGTTTTTCTTTGTATATCAGGTGTTAAATTTTTTGCCATCCCTAGAATCGCATGGGCAACAACGACAACTGCGACAATTTTTAATCCACTAATCCATCCCGCATCTTCAATTCCAAATGTGTGAAGTAAGGAGGCGAAAATAATTAGAGCAATGACTGAAGGAAGGGTGAAGCCTATAAAAGATATAAATCCACCAATTGTTCCTCCTCGCATGACCCCGATTCCAATTCCGACCTGACTACTTGAAGGGCCTGGTAGAAATTGACTAAGAGCAACTAAGTCAGCGTAACTTTTCTCATCTAGCCATTTTCTTCTTCGCACATATTCTTCATGAAAATAACCTAAATGAGCAATTGGACCACCAAATGAGGTTAAGCCAAGCCTCGTTGATATAAGTAATATTTCGATATAAGTTTGAATTGTATTTTTCTTCGTACTCATTTTTTATCAAACAACCTTTATTTTATGGAGTATTATTTGAACGAATTTGTTACGGATTTCGGAAATGACGATGAAGCTGTTTTGCTTCTTCTGTATCTTCATATTTCTCTGTAGCCAGTTCTTTAGCATGTTTCCGGATGACTTCAAATTGCTGTCCTTCTTTTGATTGGTGTGTCAACATTCTTCTTGCTACTTTCCGGATTTTTCTAATATGTCGAAAAATAACTGGATTAATAAAAGCCTTTGATTGCAGTTCTTTAAGTACCTTCTCTCGATCTAATTCTGTATCGAGCTGTACTTCATTTTGTCGAAGTCCACACCAGCCGATTTTTTGAACGTATTTGCGTAATTGATAGTAGTCTTTCTCAGTTGTCACTTCTGTTTCATTTGTTCGTCGTATTAAACGAATGGCTTCACCCGCATATTCCTCAATTTTTTCCTGTTCTTCAACAATCGTTCTCGCAGCTTGGACGATGTTGTCAATGGCCCGTATCGTTTCAGGAGATAAATTGTAGACGGAATTTTTTACTTGGATTAACCGGTCAACAAAATCGGTGTATACTTTTTTAGTGCTAACGTTAACCCAATGTATCCCGTTACCACTGACAGTCATAATAGCTCCGTTATAAGCAGTTGCAGTCATCGCAACCTTCTCAATTTCTTTGTACGGCAAAACTTTTCCATCATCTCTAATGATCAATTGCTCATTATTTGATTTGTATAAAAAACAATAATAATAGTCGTCATCAATGTAAAACTTAGAAGGAAAAACGTCATATTTCTCGCGTTTGATCTTATGTTGATCTGCGACTTCTTGAATTTCCTTTGGTAATTTATCGACAGTAATCACTCGATTTCCACACCTCCACTATCTCTATTATCTTTTATCTTAACGAATCATAAGAAATCGGACAAACCCTATAACTAAAATAGTATAATTTTCCGTTAAATTAATTCATTAGTCATTTTGTTCTACAAAAAATAAACTTTTATTTCATAAAAATATTATCGATTTTTTAATTAAATTACTAAAAATCATAATTATATTAATATAATATTAAAAAGTTTTTCATTTTTTAGCTTTAGGGGTTGAAGTTTTCTGAGGATTTAGTATACTCTTAACATGATAGGAATTTTTAAGGAAAATAGAGGTGGCTTAGATGGAACAAACTCCGCTGTTAGAAGTGAAGGATTTAAAGACGTATTTTAAATTAGGCGAGAATCGAATTGCTAAGGCAGTCGATGGCGTCGATTTTGAGATTTATCCAGGGGAAACTGTCGCCTTAGTTGGAGAATCTGGAAGTGGCAAAAGTATCACGTCATTATCTATTTTGAAATTAATTGATAAGCCAGGAAATATTGAAGATGGTTCTATCAATTTTTCTGGGACGGATTTAATTGAATTAAACGAAAGACAGATGCAGAGAATTCGTGGTAATGAAATCTCGATGATTTTCCAAGAGCCTATGACAGCATTAAATCCGGTCTTTACAGTCGGTAACCAAATTATGGAGTCATTAATTAAACATAAAAAAATGAGTAAGAAGCAGGCGAGGGATCGGGCAATCGAATTGTTAAGGACAGTCGGTTTCCCAAGAGCAGAAGATACAGTGGATGAATATCCTCATCAATTGTCAGGTGGGATGAGACAAAGAGCGATGATAGCTATGGCGCTCGCTTGTAATCCCAAACTACTTATTGCCGATGAACCGACAACCGCGTTAGATGCAACGATTCAAGCACAAATATTAGATTTACTGAACGATATGCGTAAGCAGTTCAATATGTCGGTATTACTTATTACACATGACTTAGGAATCGTCTCTGAATATGCCGATCGAGTTATGGTCATGTATGGTGGACAAATCGTTGAAAATACAACGGTTGACGAATTATTTGAAAACCCTGAACACCCATATACGCAAGGGCTTTTAGAAAGTATTCCGAAAGTAGACGATGAGGTAGAAAGGCTTGGTGCAATAAAAGGCGTTGTCCCACCAGCTTATAATTTTCCGAAAGGGTGTCGTTTTTCAGACAGATGTCCACATGTGATGGACCGCTGTCATGAATCGATTCCAGAACTGCTAGAAATTAAGGAAAACCATAAAGTACGTTGTTATTTACATGAAGAGGGATGATGAGGATAAAAAGGGGGACCTACAGTGATAACAGCTGAAAAAGAAAAACAACAAAAAACGGATGAAGATTACATTTTAGAAGTAAACAATTTAAAAAAGTACTTCCCAATCAAAGGTGGTATTTTACGTCGAACAGTCGGTCATGTAAAGGCGGTCGATGATGTTTCGCTTAATATAGTTCGCGGGGAGACTCTTGGTATTGTTGGTGAATCTGGTTCGGGTAAAACGACATTAGGACGTGTGATTTTAAAACTACTTGAACCGACTGAGGGCCAAATCGTTTTTGAAAATGAAGATATAACGAATAGCAAAAATAGAAAAATGCGAGATATAAGAAAAGATTTACAAGTCGTGTTTCAAGATCCATATGCGTCTTTAAATCCGACAATGAGTGTTCAAGAACTTATTGAAGAGCCTCTTCTCGTACAAACGGATTTAAGTAGAAAAGAAAGACTACAAAAAGTTGAAGAAATGCTCGATAAAGTTGGTTTGCGTAAAAGTGATCAGCTTAAATATCCCCATGAGTTTTCTGGGGGACAAAGGCAGCGAATTAGTATTGCTAGGGCACTCGTTTTAAATCCGAAATTTATCGTCTGTGATGAGCCTGTCTCTGCCTTAGATGTATCGATACAGGCGCAAGTGTTAAATCTAATGGCTGATTTACAAGAAGAGTTTAATTTAACTTATTTATTTATATCCCACGATTTGAGTGTCGTTAAACATATTAGCGATCGTGTTGCGGTCATGTATCTTGGTCGAATTGCGGAGGTTGCACCGAAAAAAGCAATCTATGAAGAGCCACTACATCCGTATACGCAAGCATTATTATCTGCTATACCGACAGTTGGTAAAGAGAAGAAGCGGGAGAAAATTATTTTAGAAGGTGATTTACCAAGTCCATCAAATCCGCCATCAGGTTGTCCGTTTAGAACGAGATGCCCACAAGCACATGATCTTTGTTCTCAAGTAAGACCTGATTTGCAAGATGTCGGTGATGGTCGCTTAGTTGCTTGCCATTTGTACAATGAAAAATAATACGATAATTTTTCAAAATATTTAAAAATATATTTATATTACATACCTTTAAAGGGGGTGTTTAAGGGGGATACGATTTAGATAATAAGTAAGTTCAAAAATCATTTTTCTCTAAAAATCAAAAAGGGGTGGAATTTTTGAAAAAGAATAAGTGGTTACTATTGTTAGCATTTGTTTTAATCATCAGTTTGTTAGCTGCTTGTGGAGGCGGTGACGAGGAAGAGGCTCCAGAAGAAGACGACGAAACTGAAGAAGGAACTGGTGATGATGGCGGCGATGATGGGGAAGAAACGCAGCCAGAAGGTCCAGTTTACGGGGGTACGATTACTGGTGCAATGCATACAGCTCCAGATGGTCAGTTCAACCCAATTTTCTATGAGACAACATATGACTCTAACATTTTAAGTTTTACACATAATTCTTTATTAAGACAAAATGATAATTTAGAATACGAGCCAAATATTGCAACAGAGTGGGAATTTAGTGAAGATAATCGCTCTGTCACATTTAAATTAAGAGACGATGTTTATTGGCATGATGGTGAACAATTTACAGCTGATGACGTTGTGTTCACTTACAGATCAATTGCACATCCAGACTACGTAGGTGCTGGTGGGCAACGTTCATCTTACGCAGCTCAATTAGTAGGCTTTGAAGAGTATAGAGCTGGTGAAACAGATGAGTTTCCTGGGGTTGTTGCTGAAGATGACTTTACAGTAACATTCCATTATAAAGAGCCAAACGTTACGGCATTAATGCATTCTAACTTTACACCAATTCCAGAGCATATTTTTGCAGATGTTCCTGTAGCGGAAATGCCAGAACACCCAGCATCACAACAAGCTGGTGAAGTTATCGGTACTGGACCATTCCAATTAGCAAGTATGATTGAAGGTCAAGAATACCGTTTGGAAAAGTTTGAAGATTATTGGCAAGGTGAACCGTATTTAGACGCGATTGTTTGGAGAATTGTTAACCAAGATATTATGTTATCACTTCTTGAAACAGGCGAAATTGATTTCATCGGGGATCCGAGTGGTTTCCAACCAGCTGACTATGCGATGGTAGAAGATATGGATCATATTACAATCATCGAACAAAGAGACTTCGGTTATCAATTATTAGGATTTATTCACAACTATGTACCAGAAGAAGATTTAGAAGAAGGGGTATTTGTACCTGAGAACTATATTGAAAACCCAAGAATTTCAAATCCACAAGTTCGTCAAGCGATTGCTCATGCGATTGATCGTGAAGCTTTAATCGGTGATGGACCAGGAGACGGGTTATTACACGGGCGTGGAGAATTAATGAATGCTCCAATTGCACCTCAATTCTGGGCTTACGATGATGTTAACCCGAAAGAGTACGATTATAATGTCGATTTAGCGAATGAATTATTAGATGATGCAGGATATATTGACGTTAATGATGATGGATTTAGAGAAGACCCAGATGGTAATGAGTGGGTACTTACAATGGTCTATCCTTCAGGTAACGAAATTCGTGAAAGATCTGCACCTATCATTGTTGAGGATTTAGAAGCTGTCGGCATTAAAGTTGACTTATTATCACCATTTGATATGAGTGCTTACACGGGTGCATTAACTGAAACAAAAGAATTCGATTTATACCTATTAGGTTGGAGTTTAGGTACTGGAGACCCTGACCCAAGTGGTTTATGGTCTGCGGATGCAGGATTTAACTTCGGACGCTGGTACAATCCAGAAGCTGAAGAATTAAGAATTGCTGCAGTTACACCACCTGATGCTTTTGATCAAGCATACAGAACTGAAGTATATAGTGATTGGCAAGTTATGTTCCAAGAAGACTTACCTGCTTTAATCCTATATGCACAGAACATGTTATTTGCTCATAGCAATCAAATGCAAGGTATTAACCCATCAGTAGCTTCATTTAACAGAGATAATCACTTATGGTGGTTACTACCTGAAGATAATTAATAATTTTAAAATTTTTAGTTTGAAAAGAGCGTGCATGTCTCGCTATTGCATGCTCTTTTCATTATTACGCACCTCATATATTTTATTTTTGAATGACGTGATGGAGGTTAAACTATGTATCAATATATCATCAGGCGAATTCTAATTTTTATACCTATGTTGTTTTTCCTCACGGTAATTGTGTTTGCATTATTAAAAGCTGCACCAGGGGATCCTTATTCACGTATTTTAGATCCAGAAATAAGTGCACAGGATCTAGAAGACCTTAGAGAAGCTGGTGGATTGAATGAATCTATCGTTGTTCAGTATGTCAATTGGGTTACTGCGGCAACGAAGGGGGATTTTGGGGAGTCGTTTCGTTATGTAGGAAGAGACGTTAGTGATTTAATTATGAGCCGTCTTCCAAATACAATCTACCTATCAATATTTGCACTAGCAATCACACTCATTGTGGCTATTCCAATTGGGATATATTCAGCACGTAATCCATATTCGCCGTTAGATTATTTTGCAACGGGCTTCGGTTTCTTTGGACTAGCTGTACCGAACTTCTTTTTCGGTTTAGTTGCAATTTATTTACTTTCGGTGAAATTAGGTTGGTTCCCAGCCCAAGGATATATGTCATCCTCAAGCGGTGATGGTTTTGCCGCCTTTATAGATCGTTTGCACCATCTTGTACTACCAGGATTAACGCTCGGTTTAGCAAGTACAGCTTCTTACATGCGCTATATGCGCTCGGAAGTGTTAAGTGTATTAGGTAGCGATTATATTCGAACTGCAAAAGCAAAAGGGATGACAGAACGAACAGTTTTATATAAACATACGCTTCGAAATGCGATGATTCCTATTATTACTTTATTCGGTTTTGAAATAGGCGCACTCGTTAGTGGTGCCGTTATAACTGAAGGTGTTTTCACATTTCCAGGTATCGGGATGCTTTTAATTGAATCAATCGGTACGCGAGATTATCCAGTTATTATGGCAATCACATTACTGTTAGGTGTATTTATTCTAGTTGGAAACTTAATCGCAGATATTTTATATAGTATTGTCGATCCAAGAATTCGCTACGATTGAGGTGATTAAATAATGGAAACGAAAGAACTACCTAAAGAAATGAAAATGGACAACCCACAAGGTGATGACAATAAAAAAATAAAAAAAGGTAAAACGCCTTTTCAATTAGCTATGGGCAGGTTTATGAAAAATAAAGCAGCAGTCATTAGTGTAGTCGTTTTACTACTTATTATTGTTGCCGTCATTGCTGCTCCATTAATAACCAGTCATGACCCGACAGAATCCAATTTAAGAAATATCGAGAAAGGGCCATCGAGTGAACATTATTTAGGAACCGATAGCTCGGGACGGGATACCTTCGCTCGGATGCTTTATGGCGGTCGAGTATCATTAATTGTCGGTTTCAGTGCAATGATATTCACTTTAGTCATTGGTGTTATTCTCGGATCAATAGCGGGTTATTACGGTGGTAGAGTTGATTCAATTATTATGCGTTTTGCCGATATGATGTTAATTTTACCGTTTCTCGTACTCGTATTAGTCGTTGTGTCAATTTTACCAAAAGTAACGATTGGCATATTTGTTGCCGTTATTGCTTTAACCTCTTGGCCGGGGCTAACGAGGATTGTGCGAGGATCTTATTTATCGTTAAGAGAGCAAGAGTTTGTTCTAGGTGCTAAAGCAATAGGGGCAAGGGATTTTCGAATCATATTTAAACATTTTATCCCGAACGCTATTGGACCGATCGTCGTTAACGCAACGTTGATGATGGCGTCTTATATTATTGCTGAGTCGGCATTAAGCTTTATCGGGTTCGGTATACCACAACCGACGCCAACATGGGGGAATATGTTATCGGAAGCCCAAAGTATACGTATTTTACAAAATAACCCTGAAGCTTGGATTCCACCTGGATTAGCTATTTTAGTCACTGTGTTATGTATAAACTTTATTGGTGATGGTTTAAGAGATGCATTTGACCCGAAAAGTTCTAAACGGTCATAATGGCTCATTTCATCAAACCTTCAAATCGTCATAAAAGCTTGTTAAACAGACCCTTCAGAGGAAAAATGTTAACAAGCTTTTTTGTTCATTTAGCTGGGTCATCAGCTGTGCGAAGAGTGTTTTTAACAGCAACCTAATTTAAAAGTTAATAATAATTACATAATTAAAGAATAAAATTGATGAATGTATACAAATATATAGGGTAAGTAGGTGATCATTAATTAAATTAGGAAGGTGATATGATGCGCGGGTTTGAAGTTTTAGTATTGACGTTACTCATTTTAGGCGGATTTAATTGGTTATTAGTTGGAATTTTTCAATGGGATTTATTCGGTGGATTATTTGGTGGGATGAACGCAATCCTCCCTAGAATTCTCTTTACAATTGTCGGTCTTGCCTCCCTTTACGGCATTAAATTTTATGCGGACATAAGGAATGACAATCGAGCCACATCATAACAATATTTCAAAACTTTAAGCTTGTTGGTTCCATCCTTAAATGGATCAATCAACAAGCTTTAATATTCTAAATAAATATTGTATATTCATTAAAAAAGGGAGAGTAAAATGGAAACATGTTTTTGTTATGAGAAATTTAAAGATAAGCTACCTAAAGATATTAAAATAACATGCTTTAAAGAAAAATGTCGAAATTATCGGGAGAACATGAAGCGAATTAAAGAGGAAAATGAAAAAAATGATGACGTGTGAGATTTAAATATAATGTAAGATTACATGTTTTTTAGATTGATATAATTGTTTGCGAATTTATGAAACTCTTTTTTAATTATTGTTATCTGCGTGTTTTAGAAAATTTAACTTGAATAACAAATTAATTTTTATGGACATAGTATAAATTTTCTAATTATTAGGTACACTTTTTGTAGTATGATAGAAAGAGATTCTTTTTTAGAAGATTCAGGAGGGATTTAAAACAAATGACCCAACAGTTATTATCGGAGCAAACGAAAATTGAACAACTAATTAATAACATCGAAAGAGTTATCGTTGGAAAAAAAGAAGCGATTGAATTAAGCATTATTGCGTTGTTAGCTGAAGGACATATTTTATTAGAAGACGTACCAGGTGTAGGAAAAACGATGTTAGTTCGTGCAATTGCTAAATCGTTAAATCTAGATTTTAGAAGAATTCAGTTTACACCTGACCTATTACCTTCAGATGTAACTGGAGTTTCTATTTACAACCAAAAGGATATGAATTTTGAATTTCGGCCAGGACCGATTTTTGGAAATATCGTCTTAGCTGATGAAATTAACCGTACTTCGCCAAAAACGCAATCGGCATTGTTAGAAAGCATGGAGGAAAGACATATTACCGTTGATGGTGTGACGAGGGAATTGAAGCGTCCATTTTTCGTCATGGCGACACAAAACCCGATTGAATATGAAGGGACGTACCCGTTACCTGAAGCACAATTAGATCGGTTTTTATTAAAGCTTCGTTTAGGTTATCCAAGTGAAAATGATGAAATAGCGATGTTAAGTAATTTATCGACGGGTCACCCGATAGAACAAATACGTGCGGTTATGGATCAAGAAGAGCTGATTCGACATCAAGAGATGGTTAAACGTATTTATGTAAGCGATGCGGTGAAAAGCTATATCGTTAAAATTGTAAACAACACTCGAAATCATCCATTATTTGAATTAGGGGCGAGTCCTCGGGCGTCGATTGCTTTAATGAAAGCAGCAAAAGCTTATGCGTTTATTAAAGGAAGAGACTATGTTATTCCTGATGATATTAAACATTTAACGCCTCATGTTTTATCGCACCGAATTATTTTATCGAGTGAGGCTAGATTTGAAGGCAAGACGGCGACATCGATTATTCATGATTTAGTCCGAAAAACGATGGTACCAATTGAGCGGGGTTCTTAAATGAAAAAAGGAATTTATACGTTCTCTCGTTTTGCTTTTGTATTTATATTGTTTGCGATTTTATTTTCGTATGCGATGTTCCAAGGAGGATTCGTTAGTTGGTTTTTATTTTTTAGCTTTTTACCAATTATCATTTATTCAATCGTTATGTTATTTTATCCTCTTAATTTAGTTCAAGTTCATCGTACGGTGTCTTCGAAGCTTTTGCGAGCTGGTCAAACAGTGAAAGTTAACGTAACTATCCGTCGCAAAATGCCGTTTCCGCTTCTATTCGTCGTTATAGAGGATCAATTACCGTCTACTATGGACTATGAAGATAGTCGAGAGAAAAAATTTGCGTATTTAAGCAATCCGAGTCTATTAAAAAAACAGAGTATCCATAAAACAATATTATTTCCAATGTTTAAAAGGGAAATTATATATGAGTATGAGCTTCCTGCCATACCAAGAGGGAGGCACCATTTACAAGAAGTAAAAGTAGTAACAGGTGATCTATTAGGTTTAGTGAGAAAGGAATACGATTTTCACATCCTAACCGAATTGCTCGTGTTACCTCAAGAGCGTCCTCTAAGATTAAAAAATGAAATTTCTTATTTTGAAGAAGGGGAGCAAACATCGTATGTAGCTGCGGTTAATAAAACGAATGTTGTATCAGGCGTTAGAGATTATGCACCAGGCGATAAAGTATCTTGGATAGACTGGAAAGGGACAGCGAAAAAACAAAAACTGTTAACGAGGGAGTTTGAGCAAGAAAAGCATAAAGATTTAACGATTATTTTAAATCGTATTAAAGAGACAGAGAAAGATTGGTTAGCCTTTGAAGCAGGAATTGAATTAGCTTTGTCACTAGTGAAAGCATCGGTTAAAGATCACGGTCGGGTCGGTTTTGTTGCATTAGGAAAGAAGCGAGAAGCGATTTCGATTGATCAAGGTAACGTGGCGTTTGACCAGTTGACGAAGCTTTTATCGGATATTCAAATGGAGGAGCAAGGTATTTTTTCCGAAATGTTATTAAAGGAATCTCTTTCTCTATCAAAGGACCGGAATCTAGTCATTATTACTCACGATTTGAACCGAAATATATTAAAAACATTGCATCAAATTAACTATGAAGATATTAAAATGAGTGTTATTTTCATTCGTAGTCGCTCTGATTTAACCGTTGAAATGAAAAAAGTAATAGATCGACTTAAATTAAACGGAATAAATTTAACGTGGCTCCACGAAGACCAATTAACGGATAAAAGAATTGAGGTGAGGACGTAATGCGATTTTTAAGAAAAGATATTCAATCATTCATCCCTCTTATTCTTTATTTTGGTAGTATGCTGTTGTTAATTGAATGGGTTCTTCCGTTAGAGCAAGTGACGGATACGGGAGAGACGATTGCGTTTATTTTATTTATTATGCTCTGTTTTTTCTTATCGGCTGTTTTTATGCCGAGATGGCTTCGTTTTCCGCTTAAATTAGCGGGAATGCTGTTATTAGTACATTATTTATTTATGGCTGAATCTTTTTTATCAAGAGCGTGGTTTACGGTGCTATTCGCTGATTTTAAAATAAACATGACTAATGTATTTAGTCAACAGTGGATGGAGTTAACACCTCTTTTTCGCACGTTTTTATTTTTAATTTTATTATGGATGATGAGCTATTTACTATATTATTGGTTTGTCATTCGGAAAAAGCCGTTATCATTTATTTTAATTACCTTTATCTATTTAACGGTGTTAGATACGTTTACGACATTCGATGCAAAACATGCTATTATTCGAGCGTTTATTATAAGTGCGATATTACTGTCCTCGGCTCATTTTTCTCGCATTTTAGAAAGGGAAAATTTGAAGCTACCATCATTTAAACGATTGACGAAATGGGTGTCTCCTGTATTAATTGTCGTCCTATTTAGTACAATCATCGGTTATGCTGCACCGAAGTATGATCCAATTTGGCCAGATCCTGTCCCATATTTACAATCGCAAGCAGGTGGGCAAGGGTCGGGTGGCTCATCGACAATTGGACCACAACGGATTGGCTATGGTACTAACGATGAACGTTTAGGTGGCGGGTTTATTTGGGATGAGTCGACGGTGTTTTATGCTCAGGCTCAATCGTCCCAATATTGGAAGGTTGAAACGAAAGATGTCTATACAGGGAAAGGCTGGGTTAATTCTCATGATGGAGTTATTCTTCCAAGTGAGGATGGCTATGTTGATAGATTAATGTCCTATGGTGATGTCGTTGAAACTCGCGACGGTGAGGCACGAATTCAATTCATAGACCCAGGAAATCTCGATAAAATCCCGTATATGTATGGGACGGAGCGGTTTATACCTATAGACGATTTACAATATGACTATAATCTTATGACGGGTGCAGTGTATCCATTTAATAATGAAGGGATTCAAATGCCGATTGTAAATGGAATTGATTATGAATCGGAAATATCACGCCCTTTTTTCCCGACGAACCGGATGAGAGAAGTTGAAGCCGAGCATGTCGATGAAGACTTTGAACAATATTTACAACTGCCAGAAACATTGCCGGATCGCGTCGTTGAATTGGCGGAAGAAATTGTTGCAAATGAAACGAACCGATACGAGCAAGCGAAGGCGATTGAGCAATATTTTTCTCAAAATGGTTTTACGTATGAGGAAATCGATGTCCCAGTACCTGGGGAAGATGAAGATTATGTCGATCAATTTTTATTTGAAACACAGCGTGGTTATTGTGATAATTTCTCAACTTCAATGGTCGTCATGCTTCGTGCCGTTGACATACCAGCTCGTTGGGTTAAAGGATTTACAGGGGGCGAGCGGGTCATTCAAGATCACGTCTTTGATGATGGTAGCTGGATGCCAGTTTATGAAGTGCAAAATAACCATGCTCATTCATGGGTTGAAGTTTATTTTCCAGATATAGGTTGGGTTCCGTTTGAGCCAACAGTCGGCTTTAGTAACGAGGCATCCTTTACATTAGGTGATGATATTGAAGACCATCTTGAAGATCGTGAATATGACGTTGAAGAAGATGAACCTACTCCAGAAGTAGAAACGGAGATTGAAAGAGAAGACGGTGCTGAAGAAGAGGAAGAAGATGAAACCGTTGTTGCATCTAATAACACTTCTTTTTGGAATATCTTTTTTATCGTAGCTGTTAGTTTAATCGCGTTAATCATAATTATTCGGATCATTTATCGTCGACGCTATTTAATTGTCGGTAAATGGAAGCGTCAAAAATTAAAGCAGAAAAAAGATCTTGATTCGTTTTCTGATGCGTACCAATTTTTATTAAAAATATTATCAAGTAAAGGTTTACCGTTAAAAGAAGGGCAAACGTTAAGGGAATATGCTCAAGAAATTGACCGTTTTTTTGGAATTTCCGATATGAAAAGCCTTACGCATTATTATGAACGAGCGATTTATTCTGACGAGCTAATCGACAAACATTTTAAAGATGCGTATCAAATATGGGATAAAATGACTAAAAAATTAACGGCTTGACTTTCTTTGTAAAACAGTGTAATCTATGAGCATAATAAAATAACAAAAACACCTCGTATAATTTTGAGAATACGGCTCAAGAGTTTCTACCGGACCACCGTAAATGGTCTGACTACGGGATTTTGCAAAATATTAACCTATACATGTCTTTGGCTGTATAGTGTCTATTTCTATTTATTTTTGCAATTTTCCTCGTAACTCTTGGAACTTTATTCCAAGGGTTTTTTATTTTGTGCATCAATCTAGTTGCGGGTGTTTAAAAAAGGAGAGGAAAATTTAGTGAAGAATTATTTTGAGTTTGAAAAGCATGGAACTAATTATCGTCAAGAGTCAATTGCAGGTTTAACGACGTTTTTAGCGATGGCGTATATTTTATTCGTCAACCCGATGGTTCTTAGTGATGCGGGTATGGATACGGATGCCGTTTTCGTTGCGACAGCGCTTGCTGCAGCAGTCGGTACATTATTTATGGGGGTCATTGCTAGATATCCGATCGGGTTAGCACCTGGTATGGGGTTAAACGCGTTCTTTGCTTACAGTGTTGTTATCGGTATGGGAATTCCTTGGGAAACAGCATTAGCAGGTGTTTTAGTTTCAGGAGTTATTTTCGTTCTTATTACATTAACAGGACTTCGCGAAAAAATCATTAACGCCATTCCGAGTCAATTGAAATTAGCTGTAGGCGCTGGGATTGGGATGTTCATTGCATTTGTTGGCTTACAATCTGTGAATATTATTGAATCTAATCCAGATACAGTTGTAGAATTAGGAAATATAATGGACCCACGTATTCTTTTAACGGTATTTGGTATCGTAGTTACGGTTATTTTACTAGTACGTGGCTTTAAAGGTGGCGTGTTTTACGGAATGATCATAACAGCTGTTGCTGGGATGATTTTTGGTTTAATCGATACACCGAAAGGAATTAGTGATATTGTTAGTTCCGTACCAAGTATTGAACCGACATTTGGTGCAGCACTCACCCATTTAGGAGATATATTTACAACAGAAATGCTAGTCGTTATATTAACATTTTTATTCGTTGACTTCTTTGATACGGCTGGTACGTTGGTGGCGGTTGCGACTCAAGGTGGATTAATGAAAAATGGTAAATTACCACGGGCAGGTCGGGCGTTATTCTCAGATTCCATTGCGACGATTACAGGAGCGATTTTCGGAACATCTACGACAACATCATTTATTGAATCATCAACAGGGGTTAGTGCTGGAGGGCGTACAGGATTCACGTCTGTTGTAACGGCGGGATTATTTTTACTCGCACTATTTTTCTCACCACTTCTCGGTATCATTACATCTGAAGTGACAGCACCAGCGTTAATTGTTGTCGGTATTTTAATGGCCTCAAACTTAAGAAATATCGAGTGGAATAAGCTTGAAGTGGCCGTACCTGCTTTCCTAGTTGTCTTATTCATGCCTTTAGCATATAGTATCGCAACAGGAATTGCAGTCGGATTCATTTTCTACCCGATTGTAATGGCAGTTAAAGGCCGAATTAAAGAAGTACATTGGATTATGTGGCTACTCTTTGCCGTGTTTATATTGTACTTTATCTTTTTACAATAATTAATTTTCACCTTCTTTAATGTCGATTTGCTTCGATTGCTTTTCTTTTTCGACATCTTTATAAAGGTAAATCCATACAAGTCCGTGTTCATAGCGGGCTTGTATTTTATCTTTTCTGACGATAAAAGGAAGTTCAATCGATCGATCAAAGCTTCCTTGGATGATTTCTTCTTGCTGCAGCTCAAAGCCTGGCGTATCAATTGTAATGATTCCATTTACATTGAGGGTTTGCCCCCTGACAGAGCAATTGATTTGATCCATTTTTTTAATGCCTGGAACGTTAATAACGACAAGGGCTTCATATTCTTGTTTGTAAATATTTATTTGTGGAATAAGAGGTTTTAAGACAGAATCAAATTCCCCCCAGAAGGATTCTCCGAAAAACTTATCAATATTATCCTTCCATTGATGCATATAATCAAAGGACATCATACATCCTCCTTAATTTATAGTTGTTAATAGACATATGCGAAAAATTCTTGTATAGTGATACCTCAAACTACTGTTTAAAGAAGGTGTTAACGTGTTAGAAAGTGGTTTAACAGTCATCATCATCGTATTAACAGTTAATATTGCTTACGTTTCGTTATTAACGTGTCGGATGATTTTTACGTTGAAGGGAAGAACATATATTGCGGCAGCTATTGGAGTCATTGAAATTACACTTTATACATTTGGTTTAGGGATTATTTTAGACAGATTAAATGAAATTCAAAACTTAGTCGCCTATGCTTTAGGCTTCGGGATTGGTGTCATTGTCGGTTCAAAAATTGAAGAGAAACTAGCGTTAGGCTATATTACGGTCAATGTCGTTAGCTCAAATCCCGACATTCCCTTTACAGAAACGCTAAGATCGAAAGGGTTCGGAGTGACGAGCTGGTTCGCTTATGGTATGGAAGGGGATCGGTTAATGGTACAAGTCTTAACACCACGAAGATATGAACAGATGCTTTATACGATTATTAAGGAGATTGATCCAAAGGCATTTATTATTGCTCATGAACCGAAAGAAATTTACGGCGGGTTTTTAGTGAAAAAAGTAAGGAAAAAGCGGTTAGAACAAGAGGAAGAAAAAATCCAAGGGAAATAATTTGGTTTGTCATGTGAAGTGGGATGAAGCGGGGCAAAATAAATACAAGTCTTTTTCAGCAAATTAGGCGTTGAAAAAGACTTGTATTTTTTAATGGTGATTTTCTCCGTCGTCATCTCGTTCGGAACGGGATTTTGCATTTGATTTAAAAAAAGTATTGATCAGTTTATTTTTAACCATCTCAGTCATTGGGCAATAACGAACAATCCCTTCTCCGACTTTCATAGCTGCTGCTAAGACGACAATCCAATAACCTTGTCGCCATGGTTTACGAATAATTTTAACGGCACCATAGACGATAAAAAACAATCCTAACGTAATTCGGGTTAATGCATTAATCGTTCCAATATTTTGTTTTAACATTTTACTCACAAAGACCCCTTCCCTTCACAGTTTTAATGTATTAAAATTTAAGTAAGTGATATTTGAAACGGAGGAACTAAAAATTATGAATGAACATCTGTATAGATGGCGAAATAGACAACTGAGAGAACATATCGCTGTTATTGATGGTAAATTGCCTCCATCAATTGTGTTAACAAACGCTACTTACTTGAATGTATATTTAAAAAAATGGCTAAAAGCGAATATTTGGATTTATGATGATCGCATCGTTTATGTTGGCGATGAATTACCTCAAAGAAAATCAGCGAAAACGGAAATAATCGATTGTGAGGGGCAATATTTAGTCCCAGGCTATATTGAACCCCATGCCCATCCATTTCAGTTATATAATCCCCAAACCTTTGCTGACTATGCATTAAAAAATGGGACAACGACAATCGTTAATGACAATCTAATGTTGCTTTTATTGTTAGAAAAAGAGAAAGCGTTTTCTTTATTAGATGAATTTCAACATATACCAATGTCTGTTTTTTGGTGGGCACGTTTTGATTCCCAGTCTGAATTAAGAGATGATGTTGAATTTTTAACGAATGAAGACGTATTAGATTGGCTTAATCATGAAGCGGTAATCCAAGGAGGGGAACTGACGAGTTGGCCAGCGATTTTAAGAGAAGACGATTTAGCATTATACTGGATGCAAGAGACAAAAAGATTAAGAAAGCCTGTTGAAGGACATTTCCCTGGTGCTTCAGAAAAAACGTTGACGAAGATGAAGCTGTTAGGTGCAGATGGAGATCATGAATCCATCAACGCAAAGGAATTGTTTAGACGATTAAAGCTAGGCTATTATGCCGCTATTCGCAATTCGTCTATTCGTCCGGATTTAAGGGAGATTATTCGGGGACTAAAGGATTATGATATAAAAGTATGGGATTATTTACTTTATACGACAGATGGCTCAACACCGACGTTTTACGAAGACGGATTTATCGACCAATGTATCCAAATTGCGATAGATGAAGGGGTTCCTATCGAAGAGGCATATGCGATGGCTTCCATTAATGCGGCTAAATATTTTTCGTTAGATCACCGGTTAGGGAGCATTGCACCTGGACGAGTTGCCCATATTAACTTTTTATCCGCTAAAGATAACCCGAAACCTGTTTCTGTTATGGCGAAGGGACAGTGGATAACTGAAAATGAAGAATCATTATATGAGCCTAAAACAATTGATTGGGTGAGCTATGGATTTACGAAAATGGAGTTAAATTGGAAAGTAGATGAAGATGATTTAATTTTTTCAATGCCAATTGGAATGGAAATGGTTAATGATGTCATATTAAAACCTTACCCCGTTACTTCAGAGTCAGATTTTAATATGTTATCCCGGTCTGCCAATGAAGCTTATTGTATGTTGATGGATCGAAAAGGAACATGGAGTGTTTCAACATTTTTAAAAGGGTTCACAAAAACGTTAGGTGGATTAGTGAGTTCATATTCTAACACGGCAGACATTATTTTATTAGGAAAAAGGAAAAAAGATATGAAGCTTGCCTTTGAACGGATGCGACAATTAGGCGGTGGCATTGTGTTAGTGAATGAAGGTGAGGTTATTTTTGAGCTTCCTTTACCATTACAAGGAATGATGACAGATATCCCGATGGAGCAATTGATTGAAAAAGAAAAGCAACTTAAACAAATATTGTATGAGCACGGATATCAATATAATGACCCAGTTTATACGTTGTTATTTTTAAGCTCAACCCATTTACCGTACATTAGAATTACGCCAGTTGGAATTATGGATGTAATGAAAAAGGAAATTCTTTTTCCTGCTGTCATGCGTTAAATTTAAAAATAAGGTGGTAGAATATGAGAAAGCTATATTTAATCGGTTTAATTTTATTGTTAAGTATTGTTGTGGCATGTAATCAAGATGAAGAGGTACAAGTTGAAGAAGAAGACGATGATGTAGAAATTGAGGAAGATGAAGAGGAAGAAGAAGTCGTTGCAACGCCACAATATGTTTATCCGTTAACGGGTGAAGAGACAGATGCTGAAGTAACGAACCGTGCTTTAGCCGTAATGGTAAATAACCATACAGCAGCTCGACCTCAAACAGGGTTAGTTAATGCGGATATCGTTTATGAATTTTTAGCTGAAGGTCCAATCACTCGATTTTTAGCAATTTACCATAGTGACATTCCTGAAGTTGTCGGACCTGTTAGAAGTGCTCGTTCTTATTACATCGAAACGGCAAAGGCCCATGATGCGATTTATATTTATCACGGGGCCGCGAATTTTATTGAAGATGACTTAAGGGCAGGCTGGGTCGAAAATTTAAATGGAGCTTATTATGATAACGACGGATTTTTATTTAAACGGGAATCCTTTAGACAAGCACCTCACAACTCCTATGTTCTTTTAGAAAATGCTTATGAAGTAGCAACGAGAAATAATATTGCCAAGGAAATGGATCATGAGCCGTGGGATTTTTTATCAGAGTCTGATGTCGTTAATGGTGAGGATGCTAACGATATAAATATTTTTTATTACAATCAATTGAACGTTTCATTTTCGTATAATCCGAGTAATGAGCAGTATACGCGATATAGTGATGGAACGATGTCAGTTGATTTAAATACGGAAGAGCCGGTTGAAGTAGCAAACATTCTAATATATGAGACGGAGCATCGTGTCATTGATGATGCCTCACGCAGGTTTATTGATCGTGAATCAGGCGGTCGTGGATACTTAATTCAAAAAGGGAAAATCCAAGAAATTGAATGGCGAAATGTCAATGGGTTAATGAAACCATTTATCGACGGGGAAATAGCAAAGTTAGCACCAGGAAAAACGTGGGTTAATATTATTCCACTTTCTCCAGGATTAGACGAAGCAGTGACCTATGAATAAGGAGGACGTAACATGCAAATTGATAAATTGAGAGGAAAAGAGCTCGATCAATTATTTAATGCCATTTTGTCATTGAAGGATCTTGAGGAATGTTATCGTTTTTTTGACGATATTGCAACGATAAACGAAATTCAAGCGTTATCGCAACGATTAGATGTCGCTCGATTACTTCGTGAAGGTCAAACTTACCACCAAATTGAAACGGAAACAAGTGCATCAACAGCGACGATTTCCCGGGTTAAACGTTGCTTAAATTATGGGAACGATGCTTATGAAATGGTACTGGAAAGATTGTACGGTCCAGCTGATGAAAAGAAGAAAGAAAAATAATTTATAGATGGCGGTTATTTTAAAAGAAGCGGTATTTTACGTTAAAATAGCGTCACTTATTTTGTAAGTGGATTCTCCTTCATTGCATTTAAAAACAATTGCAATGAAGGAGATTTTTAGTTACACGTCAAATGGTGTCGTAGCGGAATATTATGTGGATTTTGAAGCGGGATTCTTTCGGGCAATCGTGCTGTGGAACCCATTATGTGATTTGTGGGGTCTTGATGCATGATCTCAGGGACAAAACTTTCGCGAGATTTATAAGATTTGGTCTTGATATGGCTTCTCG
>CALKAL010000191.1 GCA_937983065.1 uncultured Bacillaceae bacterium
TTTCGAGTGTCCGACACTGTTTTTGTGTCATCCACCCAGGATAACTATTGCCGCAAATAATTCCTCGATTGATCGATCAGCTGAAAAAGCGCCTCCGCATCATAATAATCAATTAATCGCAAATATAAATCGTCATCAAGCTGCTTCGTAAACATCATTTCACCCCTCAATTAATCAATGTAATACAATGATTTTTAAAAAAATATGTATAGTTACTTTTCTGCATGTCGATAATGAGATTACTAGATTACGAGAAAGGTTGATTGACATGCGCTTTTTAATAGCGGTTTTAGTAATTTTGATTGGGGGTCAATGGGTTTATTCTACGGCAGTCGCAAATGAGGCTATAGATACGTCCGATTATCAAGTCATTCCTGATGAAGCGATTCGTCTTAGAATATTAGCCCATTCGAATAGTGAAGAGGATCAAAAGTTGAAAAATGACGTGCGAGATGTCGTTAATCAATATTTAACTGATTCGTTGGAAAAATTAACGTCGATTGAAGAGGCGAGATCTTTAATTAACAACAATTTACCGACGATTGAATCCCTCGTTCAAGAAACGATCAATGACGATAATTTTACAGTTGAATTTGGCGAGGTGGCCTTTCCGGATAAAATTTATGACAATTTTGTCTACCCAGGAGGCGATTATGAAGCGATTTTAATTACGATAGGGAGTGGTGAAGGCGACAATTGGTGGTGTGTCCTTTTTCCTCCGTTATGCTTTGTCGATTTTTCAAATGGGGCAACGGTTTTAGAGCATGATGAGGAATTAGAAGAGGAAGACGATACGGAAGTGAAGTTCTTTTTATGGGAATTAGTTAAAAAAATTATTAGTTTTTTCACGTAAATGATTCGTTTTTTAGAAAATAGGTAAAGTAATCTAAGATGAGTCTATTTAAAAAAAGAGAATGATAGTCATATTTAAACAGACGACCTCATAGATTACTAGAGAAAAATAGTTTCGAGGTGAGAAAATATGATTACAATTAAATCGGTTCACGAAAATCCCCGCGATGAGTTTACTCAATTTTTTCAAGAAGACGAATCTAGTATTGAGTCGTTAATGGAATCATGGGCAGAGGAGCATGGCTTTTTTATCGAGGTAGAACGAGAAAAAATTGGCTTTTTCGTCCTTTACCCTTTGCATAACGGTAAAGTTTGGTTAAGAAAATTAATTATGCGTGAAAAAACGAATCCAGCTATTTTCATTCTCGTGTTTGATTGGATTTCCGAACAAGCGAAGAAGCTTCATTTCGACGAGTTATACGTTCACGTTCAAGACGAATCGAAATCAGTTTTACTTGAGATGAATCATTTTAAACAAATTTACGAGCCACCGATTGACGCAGTTCCCGACTATGAATGGTATAAAAAAAGTTTGAAAAATAATGTTGTGGATAAAACAGAAGCTTGATTGACAATTTAGCGATCCAACTATAGATTCACATCGGCCCTTTAAACGGGGCTTTTTTATTTGCAGAAAACAAGTCGCAAATTTAGAAACTCGCCGGTACTCGAGCAACTTTAAACGAGGCTTTTTTGTGTTATATTATCATTATGAAATTATTTTTTTAAGCGAGGCAAACCAATGAACGACAACAAGCAGACGAAAATTTGGAAAATGGATGAAAGCACAAATTTAATAGCAGATAAGCAAATCATAGAAGCGGCTGACATGATTAAAAAAGGGGGTCTTGTCGCTTTCCCGACTGAAACGGTATATGGCTTAGGTGCGGATGCGACGAATGAGGCGGCTGTTCGGAAAATTTTCACAGCAAAAGGGAGACCGAGCGACAACCCGTTAATCGCCCATTTCGGTGATCGGGAAACAGTCGCTCAATTTGTCGATGACATCCCGCAAAAGGCGCGGCATTTAATGGATGCGTTTTGGCCAGGTCCTTTGACGATCATTTTACCGTCAAAAGGAAAGCTTGCGCAAAATGTGACAGCAGGTTTACAAACAGTCGGAGTACGGATTCCAGACCACCCAATCGCCCTCGCCTTATTAAAAAATGTCGGTAAACCTGTTGCGGCTCCGAGTGCGAATCAATCCGGAAAGCCAAGCCCGACCCTTGCCGAGCACGTTTCCTATGATTTAAATGGGAAAGTTGACGGCATTATCGATGGTGGAAAAGTCGGTGTCGGCGTCGAATCAACGGTTATCGATTGTACCGTTGATGTGCCAGTTATTTTAAGACCTGGTGGCGTAACCCGAAAACAAATCGAAGCGGTGATCGGCCCAGTTCATGTTGCGACTGGGGCTGCCGAAACGGATACACCCCGCTCCCCAGGAATGAAATACAAACATTACGCGCCAAGCATTCCGATTTGGCTCATTACGGGACCTTCCGATGTGATGGAAAAAAAGGCGAAGGAGCTGCGAGATCAAGGCAAAAAAGTATCCTATTTAGTCAGTGCAGAAAGAGCAGCCGAACTAAAATTGTTAGACGATGTCATCATACTCGGCTCCCGGGAAAATTTATCAAATATCGCTAATCATTTATACGAATCATTACGAAAAATCGATCAGTTGAACACGGACCTCGTCCTCGCCGAAAGCTTTCCGAATCAAGGAATCGGTGAAGCTTTAATGAACCGGTTAGAACGAGCAGCGACTGTCATTTTGTAGTTTTAAATTAAACAAAAATTGCCACGCTTACCTTCTAAAATGGTGGTGACATGCATAAATTGAATTAGCATGTCCACACATTAGGGGGAACGAGCGTGATTTCTTTTTATGAAAGTGTCGCACCCATTTTGTTATTAGCCTTTGCGGTTGGAATGGATGCTTTTTCTGTCAGTATATCAGTCGGATTCATGCGTATTCGATTAAGATTTATTTTTGTATATTTACTTTTTATCGGTTTTTTTCACATGATTATGCCCTTTTTAGGGATGCTCGTCGGCCACTTTTTATCGCTTCAGCTCGGTCTTCTCGCCCAAATGATCAGTGGCTGGATGCTCATCATGATTGGGGGCCAAATGATTATTTCGACATTTATAAAAAAAGATTCCCTACGCCGTATTCATCTTCTCGGCTTATTAACGCTCGCTTTTACAGTTAGTTTAGATAGCTTTTCAGTCGGAATTAGTCTCGGATTAACGATGTTCAGCATTGATCAGTTAGCGATTATTATTCTCTTCGGCTTAGTGAGTTTATTTCTTGCAACGTTAGGCTTCGTGTTAGCGAGGAAAGGGAAATCGTTTTTCGGCACTTATTCCGAGACGATTGGCGGGGTTATTTTATTAGCGATTGGCATTCAGATGATTTTATAGTAAAAATTTGTTAATCAATGAGCGGTGGAGCTGTTGCTAAATGAATTATTTCCAGCTACCACCGTTTTTTATGTTAAAAATTCGCAGCCCGTGCCACCGCACTGTATATTTGCCACTAATTTACATATGTTAAAAATCACACCTCATAACTGCCCCCCATTTACAGGTGAAAAACAATCAAAGTTCTGTTATGTCGTCCGTTCATATGATATAGTTCAATCATAGAGGTATTGCAGGAGGGATAATGTTGGAGAGGGTCTTATTTGTTTGTACCGGAAATACGTGTCGAAGCCCAATGGCAGAAGCAGTGTTGAAGCATTTAAAACGAGACATCGAAGTGAAATCTGCGGGTATTTTTGCTGGAAACGGCCAAGGTGCCAACCCGAATGCGATTCAAGTTTTGAAAAAAAGAGGCATCGATTTTACGACTCATGAATCCCAGCCAGTCACTGATGAATTGATGGAGTGGGCAGATGTTATTTTAACGATGACCGCCCATCATAAACTAACTTTAGAAATGGAATACCCTGAAAGTGTACAAAAAATCTTTACGTTAAAAGAGTATACATTAACCGAGGAAGATACCGATTTAAATCCAGACATTTTAGATCCAATCGGGTTATCTGAAGAAACTTATGAGCAAACTTTAAATGAAATTGAAAAATATATTAAACGTTTAATCGACCAAGAGGAGGACGACACATGAAAATTATAATTGGCTCAGACCACGGTGGAAAAAATTTACGCGAAGAAATTGCTGGGCTCCTTGATGAAATGAGTATTGAATATGAAGATATCGGCTGTAATTGTGAAGGATCCGTCGACTACCCTGATTACGCCTTTCCCGCTGCCGAAAGAGTCGCAAAGGGCGAATTCGATTACGGCATTTTAATTTGCGGAACAGGTATCGGCATGTCCATCTCAGCGAACAAAGTTAAAGGGATTCGCTGTGCCTTAGTTCATGACGTCTTCAGTGCAAAAATGACTCGGATGCACAATAACGCGAATATGATTGCGATGGGAGAAAGGGTTATTGGACCAGGGCTCGCTAAAGAAATCGTCGAAGCGTTTTTACAATCTTCTTATGAAGGCGGACGTCACGACAATCGCGTTAATAAAATAACAGCATACGAAAATTAAAATAGATTCTTCGTATATGAAATAAGCTACAATTGATAAAATTTAGGTTGAGCGTGATCACAATTCGTTATGAAATGATAAATTAAACACCTGTCTTTAGCACACCCGTGTAGAAGACAGGTCTTTCTTTGAAAAGGCGAAAGATAATAAAATTAAAAAGGGTGATGGAAGTTGACTATCGAAACAATTCGTGAAGAAATTCATGCTATAATGGACGAGTGGGAGCAAAAAAATATAATAAATGAATCCTCTCTATTTGTCGTCGGTTGTTCAACGAGTGAAGTAGCGGGTGAAACAATCGGGACATCTGGAAGTCTTGAAATTGCTAAAACAATTTATGAAGCATTGGATCAATTTCAACAAAAAACGGGTGTTAATTACGCTTTCCAATGCTGTGAACATTTAAACCGCGCTTTAGTCGTTGAAAAATCCGTCGCACTTAGTAGAGGCTGGACAATTGTTTCGGCTATTCCAACGCGCGATGCAGGCGGCTCAATGGCAACATACGCTTACGATGCGATGAAAGAACCGGTTCTCGTGGAACATGTCCAAGCAGATGTCGGCATGGATATCGGCCAAACATTTATCGGCATGCATTTAAAACATGTCGCCGTTCCACTCCGATTTAACCAAAAGAAACTCGGTTCAGCCCATGTCACTTATGCGAACACCCGCCCGAAATTAATCGGCGGCGAACGCGCAGTTTATCGGAAATAGAAGGCGGATATTGGTTTTGAGAAAATATCAGGTTGGGGCGAGAAATTTCCAGGATGAGCACCGAAAGTTCCTGTTTGCACAACCAAACTAAGCGGATAAGCGCAAAACTAGATCAGCCAAATTTCACGGCATTTTGATAGAAATCTTCGAGATGCCAGCTTACAATCTAGCTACCTTAATTTCAAGAGAAAAATGTAACGCACCTTATTAGTTACATTCAAAAATATAATTTACGCTATTTTTTAAGGAGGTATTTTTGTATGACGCATTTAAATAATGATCTTCAACACGTTGATAAGGAAATGTTAGAAGCGATTCAGCTTGAGGGGAAGAGACAGCATGACAAAATTGAATTAATCGCCTCTGAAAATTTCGTTTCAAAGGCTGTGATGGAGGCTGCGGGTTCAGTTTTAACGAATAAATATGCTGAAGGTTATCCTGGCAGACGTTATTACGGTGGTTGTGAGTATGTTGATATTGCGGAAAATTTAGCACGGGACCGGGCGAAAGAATTGTTCGGTGCTGAGCATGCGAACGTTCAGCCGCATTCTGGTGCGCAGGCGAATATGGCAGTTTATTTTGCCATGCTTGAGCCAGGAGATACGATTTTAGGTATGAATTTAAGCCACGGTGGTCATTTAACGCACGGAAGTCCTGTTAACTTTAGCGGTTCATTGTATAACATCGTCGACTATGGTGTTGATGAAGAAACTGAACAAATCGATTACGACGAAGTGTTGAAACGGGCAAAAGAAGTGAAGCCGAAGATGATTATTGCGGGTGCTTCTGCTTATCCGAGAGTAATAGATTTCAAGAAATTCCGTGAAATTGCGGATGAAGTTGGCGCTTATTTACTTGTCGATATGGCGCACGTTGCAGGCTTAGTTGCCGCTGGGTTGCATCCAAATCCAGTTCCCCACGCTCATTTCGTAACGACGACGACGCATAAAACATTACGCGGTCCTCGTGGCGGGATGATTTTATGTGAAGAGGAATTTGCTAAAAAAATTGATAAATCCGTTTTCCCAGGGATGCAAGGTGGTCCGTTAATGCATATTATTGCGGCTAAAGGAGTTGCATTTAAAGAAGCATTACAACCATCGTTTAAAACATATTCACAAAATATTATCGATAATGCGAAACGTTTAGGGGAATCATTATCAAAAGAAGGAGTCCGCCTCGTATCTGGTGGAACGGACAACCATCTATTATTACTCGACGTTCGTCCATTTAATTTAACAGGAAAAGTAGCGGAAAAAGCCCTCGATGATATCGGTGTGACGACGAATAAAAATACGATTCCTTTCGACCCTGAAAGTCCATTTGTCACGAGTGGTGTCCGTATTGGTACAGCAGCTGTGACAACACGCGGCTTCGGTTTAGAGGAAATGGATGAAATTGCATCAATCATTGCCTTTACATTAAAAAATCACGAAGACGAAGCTAAGCTTGAAGAAGCAAAAGCTCGCGTTAAAGCTTTAGCTGAACGTTTTCCGATGTATAACTAAAAAGTAGCGGTCTATCCGCTGCTTTTTTTATGCTTTTTTCCAAAAAAATATATGAAAAATTGACATGAACATGACAAATTTATTTCAAATGGTATTTCGAGTTGCATCAGATACGATATTTCGCTACAATTCAATAGATATGAGAAAAAGGAGAGATGGCTAGTGGGAAAATTATACGTCTTTGATCATCCACTCATTCAGCACAAGCTAACTTACATACGGGATAAAAATACGGGCACAAAGGAATTTCGTGAGCTCGTCGATGAAGTATCCACATTAATGATGTTTGAAATTACTCGAGAGCTTCCTTTAAAAGAAGTTGATGTCGAAACCCCTGTCGCAACAGCAAAATCGAAAGTTTTAGCCGGTAAAAAATTAGGCGTTATTCCGATTCTCCGCGCTGGATTAGGAATGGTCGATGGTATTGTCAATCTCGTTCCAGCTGCTAAAATTGGACATGTCGGCTTATACCGCGACCCAGAAACGTTACAGCCAGTTGAGTATTACATCAAATTACCATCCGATATTCATGAGCGCGAACTCATCGTGACAGATCCAATGCTAGCAACGGGCGGTTCAGCCATCGCAGCGATTCAATTTATAAAAGATCGCGGTGCAAAACATATTAGCCTCATGTGCTTAATCGCTGCCCCAGAAGGTGTTAAAGCATTACAAGAAGCCCATCCGGATGTTGATATTTACATCGCAGGTCTCGATAGCCATCTAAATGAAAAAGGGTATATCGTTCCTGGCTTAGGTGATGCAGGGGATAGACTGTTTGGTACGAAATAAAGCAACTGAAGGTAATAGGTTATATTATAAGGCCTTCGAAATATGGATAACTTTACGGAAGGTGAATGGATAATGAGTCGATTGAAAGTGATGTCTATTTTTGGGACGCGCCCAGAAGCAATTAAAATGGCGCCCCTCGTTTTGGAATTACAAAAACGTCCTGAACAATTTGAATCGATTGTCACAGTGACGGCTCAGCACCGGGAAATGCTTGACCAAGTGCTACAAATTTTTGGGATTGAGCCAGATTATGATTTAAATATAATGAAGCAAAAACAGACGCTCGCCCAAATTACGACGCGTGCCCTCGAAGGTTTAGATGAGGTCATGAAGGAAGTAAAGCCAGATATCGTCTTAGTTCATGGAGATACGACGACGACATTTGCCGCAAGTTTAGCCGCTTTTTATAACGAAATTCCAGTCGGTCATGTCGAGGCAGGATTACGTACGTGGAATAAATATTCACCGTTTCCTGAAGAGATTAACCGTCAGGCAACGGGAATTATTGCAGACTTACATTTTTCTCCAACGATAAAATCTAAGCAAAATTTATTAAACGAAAATAAGAGCGAGGACACAATTTTCGTTACCGGAAATACAGCTATCGATGCACTACAAACGACTGTTTCCGATGATTATTCCCATGAAGTGTTAGAAAAAATTGGCGACCGCCGCCTCGTTTTAATGACAGCCCATCGTAGAGAAAACTTAGGGGAAAATATGGATGCGATGTTCAGAGCGATTCGCCGCATTGCCGATAAACATGAGGATGTTGAAATCGTTTATCCAGTACATCTAAATCCCCTCGTTCAAGAAGCTGCGAAAAAGTGGCTCGGCGAACATGATCGGATCCATCTTATCGAGCCGCTCGAAGTGATTGATTTCCATAACTTCGTAGCGAATGCCCATTTAATTTTAACGGATTCAGGTGGGATACAAGAAGAAGCACCGTCTTTAGGTGTTCCAGTCCTCGTCCTTCGCGATACAACTGAGCGCCCGGAAGGAATTGAAGCAGGTACACTGCGCCTCGTTGGAACGGATGAAGATGTCATTTTTGATGCAGCCCATTTATTATTGTCGGTTGAATCGGAGCATAAAAAAATGGCACAAGCATCCAATCCGTACGGCGATGGACAAGCATCCCGCCGTATTGCTGATGCGATTCTGTATTATTTTAAAAAATCGAATGATAGACCAGATGAATTTAAATCTTAATGACCATCCTGAATTAGAGCTCGACGTTCTAATTCGGGATTTTTTATAAAAATTTGTGGAATGCGCTTAACTTTTTTGAAATGCGCGTAAGATTCGAGAAATGCGCGTAACTTTTCAAAAATGCGCGGAATTACAAAATATGGAACCGCATAAATCCCTCACACACATTCCAAAATTCCCACCTACCAAGCTCAAAATTCATAAAAAATAGCTAATAATTTCCACCTAATTAACACACAATAAAAATAGGTGGTGATTAAGTGAAATTCAGATTAGTAATTGCAGCACTCTCAATTTTAATATTAATTCCGTATAACGTTGAAGCTGATGATAAAAAAACGTGGATTATTGAAGTAGACCGCGATCCGCATGAAGTGAAATATTATATTGAAGCCTATCATCCGTTAGTTGAAGTAGAGTTCGTTTATGACACGATTCTTCAAGGGCTTGCTGTTACAGGGGATGAAAGACATATTCAAAAGCTATATCAAGAGCAGTTCATTCAGGAAGCGAATGAGGTGCTCGAATATGTCGTTCCAAACGATTTGAATAATCCATCACCCGACGACCTAACCGAGCTTAACAATTTGCCGAAAACTGAGCCAGGAACCAAACAAGAAACCAACCCTGAAAACATTGCAGAAATCAATCCAGAAAACAAGCCAGAATCCAATTTAGAAACCAATCCAGATAACCACCCAAACAACAGCAAGTTAAACCCATCAATATCAACGCTGAAACAACAAAACGAAGTAAATTATCATCCTCACAACTTACCGTACACTGGAAAAGGGGTGAAAGTTGGTGTAATCGATACCGGAATCGATTATCGTCATCCAGATTTGATTCGCAATTTCAAAGGGGGCTTCGATGTCGTTGATTTTGATGAGGACCCGATGGAGACGACGGTCGAAGAAGGGATTCCAACGATTCACGGGACACATGTTGCTGGCATTATCGCTAGTAATGGAAAAATGACAGGGGTTGCGCCTGATGCTGACATTTATGCGTACCGTGCCCTCGGTCCAGGTGGTTCAGGGACGACTGCTCACGTCATGGCCGCGTTAGAAAAAGCGGTTAAAGATGGCATGGATATCGTGAACATGTCTTTAGGTAGCTCGGTAAACAGTCCAGATGATCCGATGACAAAGGCGGTTTCAAGAGCGATTGAGCTAGGAACGACGGTTGTTGTCGCAAACGGAAATAGCGGGCCGAATAATTGGACAGTCGGATCACCCGCCACATCCGATGAAGCGATTTCCGTCGGGGCGGCGATCGACAGACAAAAAATTCCGCAAATCGCAATAAGCCAGAGCGACAATATTGCGATTAGACAAATTCCTTTTTCCGAGCCGTGGCAAATTAAAAAACCACATCCAATAATTATTGCCGATGATACAATCGAGCCATCGATACATGATCGGATTATTTTAATAGAAAAAAACGGTGAATCATACGATAAAATCATTCAAAAAATTGTCGAAATTGGTGCAACGGCTCTCATTATTTATAGTGATGAAGATGATGATCCGAATGAGTGGGACTGGATTCCCGCACCGTTTCCAGTAGCGTACGTAACAGAGGAAGAAGTGGAAAAAATTAAGGAGGAGGGCAATTGGCTAGAAACGACGTACGAGACGATTACTGATGATGTTGCAGCCTTTAGCTCAAGGGGTCCTGTGACATCAACATGGCAAATAAAACCAGATATTTTAGCACCTGGCGTTGATATAATGAGTACAGTGCCCGACGGTTATGCCTCATTACAAGGGACGAGTATGGCAGCTCCTTACATTGCTGGTGTTTTAGCTTTATTAAAAGAAGCGGATCCATCAGCAACACCAAAGCAGTTAAAAGCCCGACTTTTACAGGCGTCGGATCTTTTAGTCGAAGAAGAAGGAAACACCCTTCCACCGACGTTTCAAGGAAATGGACATGTCAATATCGATGAAGCACTCGACAAAAATTACACGATCCATGATAGCCGCCTTGATTTCGGAAAAATATCCGAGCAAGAAACGTATAAAACAGAACAAATCACAATTAAAAACAACGCTAATCAACCGCTACCCGTTCGTTTTAATCAACCGAAACGACAAACGGGATTAACTTGGAATGTGCCTTTTAGTCAAACACTCAATCCGAATGAAGAAAAAACTTTTACATTTGAAGTGATGATTCAGAATGGGTTGCTTGATGAAGGGCTGTTTGAAGGGTATCTGGACATTGAAATTGGCGGGGAAACCCAATCAATTCCTTATTTATTGATGCACGAAACATCGGATTACCCGAGAATTGCAGGCGTCGAATTAGAAATGCAGCCCTTTCAAAATGACGATATAAAAATGCGTCTTTACGCACCAGAAGCGCTTGACGAATTAACGATCCATCTTTACGATAATTATCAAATTCATCAAAAAGAATTGCTTCATTTAAAAGATATTTCTCAAGGTTATATTGAGCATATTTTACAAAGAACTGAGCTGCCATCAGGGTCATTTCAAGCGGTCATTATTGCAAGGCAAGGAGATGAGGAATTCACTCATATTCAAGACGTTCAATTTCCGTAAAATGCCATATTTATAATTGTGATTTTTGTCACAAAGTTGCCCTATTTTTAAATGGGAAATTAATTGACTTTGAATAGCCCCTATTGTATGCTATTTTAGTGTGGAAAGAAATAAATTTCATCATATATTCATAAATGGATTTTTTCCAATTTTGATGAGATGACAACGTTCTCACACATTAAAATGTGGTTTATTTTTTTGTTTTATTTTAGTAAAAACTGTCGGGGAAACACGACTGGAAGGCATGGAAATGAAGAACAATCCCTTTCGTGGTTTTGCAATTTATAGCGGTATTTTAAGCTATTTAGTTGGAGCTACTCTAGTAGGAATTTTTATTGGAAGATGGCTCGATCAATACTTTAATACAGCCCCCCTTTTTTTAATCCTCGGGTTGTTACTCGGATTAGCCTCGGGTGTATACGGGATGATTCATTTGCTCAATAAATTTATGGGGGACGAATCAAAATGAACGCATACAATCGAATGGTCATCCGACAACGAAAATGGATGCTCTACATTTTAGCCATTGCAGTTCTAGGTTGGGGATTCACAGAGTACACCCAAATTTTCCAAAGTCTTATGTTAGGACTAGCTGGTGGGTTTTACAACTTATTTTTAATGCAAAAGAAAATCGACTTACTCGGTGAGAGAGTTTCAAAAAATGAAAAAGCACAATCTCTCGGTATGATTTCTCGTTTTGCAGTAGCGGCGTTAATTGCTGTTATATCTTTAAGATTTCCTGATCAGTTTAATATTTATGTTTCAGTCATGGGGTTAATGACACCTTATCTTGTCATTATGATAGATTTTATATTCTACTTGAAGGACACTAGTACTAGTACGACGAAAAGGGGTGAATGATTTGGACCATGGAGCACCAATCGTCAGAGACGCCTTTGGGATTAGTGGACTCGATTTCAACTTATCCAACGTTCTGATGATTCTCGTTACCTCCACAATTGTGTTCATTTTAGCTGTCGTTTTTAGTCGGAATTTACAACAGAAGCCAAAAGGGTTACAAAACTTTATGGAATGGATTGTAGATCTCGTTAAAAACATGATTAACAGCACAATGAGTTGGAAAGAAGGTAAACAGTTTTTACCTCTCGGGCTTACGCTGATATTTTATATTTTCATCGGTAACGTCCTCGGGATTATGTTTATGGTCGTCTACGATGGCGAACTATGGTGGAAGTCTCCGACAGCAGATGCAAGTATTACGTTAACATTAGCTGTCCTCGTCGTGTTACTTTCCCATTACTATGGTTTGAAGATGAAAGGAACAGGAGAATATTTAAAAGGATATGTAAGACCTGTCCCATTTTTACTACCATTAAAAATTATTGAGGAGTTTGCGAACACGCTAACTCTTGGAATGCGTCTATACGGTAACATGTTTGCCGGAGAAGTTTTACTTACACTATTAGTCGGTGTAATGGCATCAGGATTTTTAGGGTTTGTTGGAGGATTAATTCCGACATTAGCATGGCAAGGATTCAAGTTATTTATTAGTGGAATCCAGGCGTTTATTTTCGTTATGTTAACAATGGTTTACTTGTCACACAAGGTGAGTAAAGACCATTAACTTATAAAATTTAAAAAATCTATTTCCAAATAGTTTAGAGGAGGAATTATCAATGGGAGCATTGGCAGCTGCAATTGCAGTAGGTTTATCAGCATTAGGTGCAGGTTTAGGTAACGGTATGATCGTAAGTCGTACAGTAGAAGGGATCTCACGTCAACCAGAATTACGTGGTGCTTTACAGACGACAATGTTCATCGGGGTAGCTTTAGTTGAGGCGATTCCAATTATCGCGGTCGTTATCGCATTTATGGTTATGTAATTACGGAAAATGCATCCAAATAATGGCGAAGTAATAGAAACAAGACTTCGCCATTCCTTTATGTAAAGCCTATATCTGGTCTGGCGAAAGGAGTGAAAGCTATGTTTGATCCAAGCTATTTAGTGCTAAATGCTGGAATGGGATTAGCACTAGGAGATATGATCGTTCAACTGATCGCGTTCTTAATTTTAATCGCCTTAGTGACAAAATTCGCTTGGCGTCCATTAATGAATGTGATGGAAAACCGTGAAAATCATATCGCCAACGAAATCGATCAAGCTGAAAATAATCGTAAAGAATCTGAGCGTCTATTAAAAGAAGCTCAAGATGAATTGAAAAATACACGTCAAAGCGCATCGAAAATTATTGAAGATGCCAAACTAACAGCACAAAATCAGCAAGACTCAATTTTAGAAGAAGCACGTCAAGAAGCATTACGCCTTAAAGAAAACGCTCGAACTGAAATCGAACAAGAAATCGACAAGGCAGTTAAACAACTTCAAGATCAAGTGGCTACATTATCTGTTCAAATTGCTAGTAAAGTTATTGAAAAAGAGCTTTCTGCAGATGAGCAAGATGAGCTTATTAAGGAATATTTAAATAAAGTAGGCGAAAACAAATGAATTACTCAGTGATTGCCAAACGTTATGCTAAAGCTTTGTTCGAATTAGGTGAAGAGAAATCTATTCTTGATAAAATTGAGAAAGATTTAAAGATCGTTCATGATACATTTAGTCAAGACGATCAATTAAATCATTTTTATAACAATCCACGTGTTTCAATGGATCAAAAGAAACAACTAACGAAAGACTTATTTAAAAAGCTATCAAAAGAAACATTAAATACATTGCTTTTATTAATTGATAAAAAAAGAATTAGCCTTGTATCAGAAATTTTCCATTCATTTGTTGATATGAAGAATATCGCAAATGGTATTGCAGAAGCTGACGTTTATTCTGTTCGTGAGTTAAATAAAAAAGAAATGAAACAAATTCAAGAGATGTTTCAGGAGATGTTGAATATAAACACCCTAAGATTGAATAACATTGTTGATCCCGCAATATTAGGCGGAATTAAGCTTCGTATCGGTAATAAAATTTATGACGGTACAATTCAATCTCAGCTAAAACGACTAGAACAGAATTTAGTATCTGCAAACAAGTAAAAGATAGGGGTGAAATGGATGAGCATCAAAGCTGAAGAAATCAGTGCGCTTATAAAGCAGCAAATCGAAAACTATGATTCTAAAGTTGAAGTAAATGATGTCGGTACAGTTATCGAAATCGGTGACGGTATCGCACGTGTTCACGGTCTTGATAACGTCATGGCTGGAGAGCTAGTTGAGTTTTCAAACGGCGTCATGGGATTATCGCAAAACTTAGAAGAAAACAACGTCGGTATCGTTATCCTAGGACCATATTCAGATATTCGTGAAGGTGATGAAGTTCGCCGTACAGGACGAATTATGCAAGTTCCAGTAGGTGATAACTTACTTGGACGTGTCGTAAACTCATTAGGTCAGCCTGTTGATGGCTTAGGTCCAATTGAAACGAGTGAGACTCGTCCAATTGAATATCCTGCACCAGGAGTTATGGACCGTAAATCCGTTCACGAACCATTACAAACAGGAATTAAAGTTATTGACTCAATGGTTCCAATTGGTCGTGGACAAAGGGAATTAATTATCGGTGACCGTCAAACAGGTAAGACGACGATCGCGATTGACACTATTATTAACCAAAAAGATCAAGACGTCATTTGTATTTATGTCGCCATTGGGCAGAAAGACTCGACAGTGCGCGGTGTTGTTGAAACCCTTCGTAAGCACGGTGCTTTAGACTACACGATCGTCGTTAACGCGGGTGCATCTGAGCCTGCTCCATTATTATACTTAGCTCCATATGCTGGTGTATCAATGGGAGAACACTTCATGTATAACGGTAAACACGTTTTAGTCGTTTATGATGACTTATCTAAACAAGCAGCAGCTTACCGTGAACTTTCACTATTGTTACGTCGCCCACCAGGACGTGAAGCATTCCCAGGGGATGTTTTCTACCTACATTCACGCTTACTAGAGCGTGCGGCAAAATTAAGTGACGACAAAGGTGGCGGTTCCTTAACGGCGCTTCCATTCGTAGAAACACAAGCGGGAGATATTAGTGCTTATATTCCTACGAACGTCATTTCAATTACAGACGGACAAATTTTCTTACAATCGGACCTTTTCCACTCCGGTGTACGTCCAGCGATTAACCCAGGACTTTCAGTATCCCGAGTTGGAGGAGACGCACAAATTAAAGCGATGAAAAAAGTAGCGGGTACATTACGTCTAGACCTTGCATCATTCCGTGAGCTAGAATCTTTCGCTCAATTCGGTTCAGACTTAGACAAAGCGACCCAAGCGAAATTAAATCGTGGTGAGCGTACTGTTGAAGTTTTAAAACAAGATCTTCACAAACCATTACGTGTTGAATATCAAGTCGCAATCATTTACTCGCTCGTAAATGGATTTTTAGATGATATTCCAGTTGAAGATATTTTACGTTTTGAGCAGGAGCTCTACACGTACTTAGATCAACACGGTAAAGAACTGCTCGCGCAAATTAGAGAAACAGGCAATTTACCAGATACAGAACAATTTGAAAAACTTATTACTGATTTCAAAAATACGTTCGTCGTATCAGAATAAATGATGAGTCTCGATAAAGGTGGTGAGATGTAGTGGCATCTCTTCGTGACATTAAAAATAGAATTAACTCGACGACAAAGATGAGGCAAATTACGAATGCGATGCAAATGGTTGCTGCTTCCAAGTTAAATAAAGCAGAACTGAATGCAAAAGCATTTGTACCCTATATGGAGAAAATCCAAGAAGTTGTCGCAAGCATTGCAGCAGGTAACTCAGATACAGAACATCCAATGTTACTATCTAGACCAGTGAAGAAAACTGGTTATATCGTTATCACATCAGATAGCGGTTTAGCTGGACCTTATAACAGTAATATTTTGCGCTCGGTATTTCAGACGATTGAAAAGCGCCATGAGTCGAAGGATGATTATACGATTATCCCAATCGGTAAAATCGGCTCAGAGTTTTTCAAGAAGCAAGGTATGCCGATTGCAAAAGAAATTACCGGTTTAGCCGATCAGCCTGAATTTGCTGAAATTAAGGAAATCGCAAGCTATGCTGTTAATTTATTCGCCGATGAAGAAATTGATGAGCTGTACATTTACTACAACCACTTCGTCAGCGCAATTACACATAGAGTAACTGAGCAAAAAGTATTACCACTAACAGACTTAGCCGAGCAAGATAGTAAAACGACTAGTATGTATGAGTACGAGCCTGATGAAGAACAAATTTTAAAAACATTATTACCTCAGTATGCTGAAAGTCTCGTTTACGGTGCTTTACTTGATGGTAAGGCGAGTGAACACGCATCTCGAATGAATGCGATGCGTTCGGCTACAGACAATGCTGAAGAAATAATCGATGAACTAACACTTTCGTTTAACCGAGCACGACAAGCTGCAATTACTCAAGAAATCACTGAAATCGTCAGTGGTGCAGCTGCGTTAGAATAACGGTTTTGAAGATTTGAAAAAAGCAAGGAGGGAAATTTGATGAGTAAAGGACGTATTACACAGGTAATGGGACCTGTTGTTGACGTTAAATTCGATAACAGCGAACTACCTGAATTAAATAACGCCCTAATCGTTCGTGGTGATGATGACAATCGTAAAGATTTAACTTTAGAAGTTGCCCTTCACCTCGGTGACGACGCAGTCCGTACAATTGCGATGGGATCAACTGACGGATTAGTACGTGGCTTAGAAGTTGAAAACTATGGTGCGCCAATTAGTGTACCAGTTGGTGAAGAAACATTAGGACGTGTATTTAACGTTTTAGGTGATCACATTGACCTCGGAGAAGAAGTCGATGCCAGTGTTCGCCGTGATCCAATTCACCGTCAATCACCGAAATTTGAAGATTTAGCAACAGATACTGAAATTTTAGAAACAGGAATTAAAGTTGTTGACTTACTTGCCCCTTACGTAAAAGGTGGAAAAATTGGTCTTTTCGGTGGTGCGGGAGTCGGTAAAACAGTTTTAATTCAAGAGCTCATTAACAATATCGCCCAAGAGCACGGAGGTATTTCCGTATTCGCAGGAGTCGGAGAAAGAACCCGTGAAGGTAACGACCTATACTTCGAAATGAAGGACTCTGGGGTTATTAGTAAAACAGCGATGGTTTTCGGTCAGATGAACGAACCACCTGGAGCTCGTATGCGTGTTGCTTTAACAGGATTAACGATGGCTGAATATTTCCGTGATGAGCAAGGTCAAGACGTACTTCTGTTCATCGATAATATTTTCCGATTTACACAAGCTGGTTCAGAGGTATCCGCCCTACTTGGACGTATGCCATCTGCGGTTGGTTACCAGCCAACATTAGCAACAGAAATGGGTCAGTTACAGGAACGTATTACATCAACAAATAAAGGATCGATTACATCAATTCAAGCGGTATACGTACCTGCCGACGACTATACAGACCCAGCACCAGCTACAACATTCGCTCACTTAGACGCTACAACGAACTTAGAGCGTAAATTATCTGAGCAAGGGATTTACCCAGCGGTTGACCCATTATCATCAACATCTCGTGCGCTAGACCCGAACATTGTCGGTGAAGAGCACTATGAGGTAGCCCGTGAAGTTCAACAAACATTACAACGTTACCGTGAATTACAAGACATTATCGCAATTCTCGGTATGGACGAATTAAGTGATGATGACAAACAAACGGTAGCACGTGCACGCCGTATTCAGTTCTTCTTATCACAAAACTTCCACGTGGCAGAACAGTTTACTGGTCAGCCAGGATCGTACGTACCAATTAAAGAAACGATTAAAGGATTTAAAGAAATTCTCGATGGTAAGCATGATGATTTACCAGAGGATGCCTTCCGTTTAGTTGGTACGATCGAAGAAGTGGTTGAAAAAGCAAAAGGCATGACGGAACAACAATAAAGGGAATGGAAGCGGTGAAATAAACTTCGCCGCTTTACATCCGCCCAAGGAGGGGTAAAATTGAAAACACTAGATGTGAGTGTTGTCACTCCTGACGGCCCAGTTCTTGAAGATTCATACGAAATGGTTAGTTGCCGAGCAGAAAGTGGAGAACTTGGTATTTTACCAGGACACATTCCGATGGTTGCTCCATTAGCCATTAACGCAGTCCGTTTAAAAAGAGATGGTAAAACAGACTATATCGCAGTTAGCGGTGGATTTATTGAAGTTCGCCCAGATAAAGTTACAATTTTAGCCCAAGCAGCAGAAAAACCAGAAGATATAGATGTTGACCGAGCAGAACTAGCTAAACAACGTGCTGAAGACCGTTTAAATCAGGCAAAATCAGATGATATCGATTTTAAACGAGCTCAATTAGCACTAAATCGTGCGATGAATCGTATTGAAGTCGCAAGAGGAAAATGAATCGAGACCTGACCAAGCATTGGTTTGGTCTTTTTTCATGATATGGACAAAAAAGTGAAAAATGAGATTGAGCGGGGTCCAATTATTTTTAAATTGAATATGATAACTAATATGTACAGAGAACGGATAAGATAAAGAAGGAAAAAATAGTCAGTCTAGAATAAAATCAACACTGGAAGGCAAAGGCTGTAAAATAAATGTCAAAGATTTAAGTCATGATAAAGCGAATCAATTATATAATAAAAATGGTGTTAACAATTGAGAAAAACAGAAAAACGGGTTTATAAACAACAACTTTTACGGTAACCCATTAAATAACAGTTCCAATCCGTCACATAATGGATTAAAATGAAGTCAGACAAGTAATAATTTAAAGCAAACAATACATAAACATGTCTGTATTTCCCGGGAAATGTTGAAAAAAGTAAAGGTGAGGTGACAAAATGACGCAAGAAATTGCGATTGATTCATTAATTAATATCGTTCTTCATATTACTTTTATTATTATTGCGTGGAAAGCGTTAGAAGCACTCAACTTTGAAAAATTCCTCAAGAAAAATCGCGTTGTTGAAAGTAGGACCCTCTACGTTTTACTAGCGATTACAATTGGCACTGTTGCAAGTCATTTCGTTACACAATTCATCTACTGGTCTAGACAGCTTATCTATTTATTTTAAAATGATAGATTCATAGTATAGAATCTTTCATTTATGTCTAACCTCCTTAGTGAGGGGGTAGATATAAATGAGAGTTTTCTTATTAATCGTCATGATTGTATCCACAACATGGTATGGACAAGAAAAGAATAGTGATCCATTTATACAAGAGATACACGAATTAAGTCAATTTTTTATTGAACAAGAATGGGATGAGGATTTACATTTTCGTTTAATTATCCATGAAACATTGACGAACGAACAATACGAGGATTTTCAAAAAAGACATGATCATAACTATCAATTTGAAACGTTAATTCATTCATATGAGGCGATTCAACTTGAAGGAAAACGGGTAAAAATTATTTACGATATCCAATCATTTGAATGGGATGACAACGTACTAGGAGAAATCGAGCGGTTTATCAATAGCGACATTTTTCGACTATATTTTAAAAATAGTAACTTGTACCCTTGTTTTCAGACCCAAATTAATGATAATATAAGTAGTAATTTTATTTCAGAAAAAGTTGTTAATTTTTTCAATATAACCGTTAAAAACAAATTAATAGAAAACAAATTTCAAGTGATTAGTGGTTCGACACATTTTTTTGAACAATTTATACCGTTAAACAATGATAAAATCAATATTCAATTTAGTTTTAGAGAAATCGATGGAACAATAAAAATGGTTACAATCGGCACACCTATCCTCGTAATTGAATATTAAATAACATACGGAATATCGACGCGGAGGGAAAGATGTTGGAAAAAATCATAGTATCTGGTGGTAAGAGATTGGAAGGGAAAGTTAAAGTAGAAGGTGCTAAAAACGCTGTGCTCCCTGTGATTGCAGCAAGTATTATGGCGAGTAAAGGCAAATCCAATTTATATCAAGTGCCTAATTTGGCAGACGTTGATACGATAAGTGAAGTTTTAAGATATATGAATGTAAATGTAACAAATCAAAATGATGAATTAATCATTGACGCCAGTCATGAGCTGATTACTGAAACTCCATTTGAATACGTCAGAAAAATGAGAGCATCCGTCTTAGTATTAGGACCTCTCTTAGCTCGGTATGGCCACGCGAAGGTTGCGATGCCAGGTGGTTGTGCAATCGGTTCACGGCCGATTGATCAACATTTAAAAGGGTTCGAGGCGATGGGTGCTGATATTCACGTCGGCAGCGGATATGTTGAAGCCTTTGCACCTAAAGGATTAAAAGGAGCGCGCATCTATTTAGATTTTCCGAGCGTTGGTGCGACGGAAAATATAATGATGGCAGCGGCTCTTGCTGAAGGAACGTCGGTCATTGAAAATAGTGCCCGCGAACCAGAAATAGTTGACTTAGCAAATTTCATTAATCGAATGGGCGGTAAAGTCGTCGGTGCAGGCACTGAAACGATTCGTATTGAAGGTGTCAAAAAACTGCACGGTGCTGACCATACGATAATTCCTGATCGCATTGAAGCAGGAACATTCATGGTTGCCGCAGCAATGACAAATGGTGATGTGTTCGTTGAAGGAGCAATCCCAGATCATTTACGTTCATTAATTGCGAAAATGAGAGAAATGGGTATTACGATTCAAGAAGAGGAAAATGGCATTCGAGTCATTGGAAACGACATTATAAAAGCCGTCGATATTAAAACATTACCGTATCCTGGATTTCCAACCGATTTACAAGCACAATTTATGGCTTTAGCTACTCGAGCAAAAGGAACGAGTATTATTACAGAAACTGTTTTTGAAAATCGCTTTATGCACGTTGAAGAATTCCGGAGAATGAGCGGCTCTGCAAAAATTGAAGGACGTAGCGCAATTATTGAAGGTCCGATGCAGCTTCAAGGTACCGAAGTTCAAGCGACAGATCTAAGAGCAGGCGCGGCATTAATTTTAGCAGGTCTAATCGCTGAAGGCTATACAACAGTAACTGGTTTAGAGCATATTGACCGGGGATATGTCAATTTCGTCGAAAAACTGTCTAGCCTCGGCGCTAAAGTAGAACGGGTTAAAGTAGACGATACAAAACAAGATGCTGATGTTAAAGATGAATCATTAGCCCAATCTAGTTAATCATTAAATAGTTAATAGAAAAGAGTAATGCGCAATTAGTTTAGAGCGCATTACTCTTTTTTTATGTGGAAAAACTGGGAAGCGCCTGGGTTAAGCCGAATTGAAGCTCTCAAAAAGCGAGGCTCTACATTTTTTATTTTTATAGTTCTATTAAAAAAATCAACTGAATAATATAGTTAATAGAATTGTAAAGAAAGAGGAGGAGTCTCGATTGAGAAAACAAATATTGATTTTAGCAGGTATCCTATTATTTGTCATAACGATTTTACCATCGATTATTGTCATCCCATTTATTGAAGCAACCTCATCAGAAACAGTCGGAACTGAAACAGAAGTAACAACTGAAGTGAACGTTGATGAAAGTGAACCGCACATCTCGGTCATGCGCACAAACTCAGGAGAAATTGAAGAAGTCCCATTAGAGCAATATGTCGTATCCGTCGTCGCATCCGAAGTCCCAGCAGAATTTGAAATCGAGGCGATCAAGGCACAAGCCGTAGCAGCAAGAACTTATATCATCGACCGATTAATGCACTCGGCAGATGAAGAATACGACGTGACAGACACCGTCGATCATCAAGTATATAAAAACTATGACGAATTAAGAGACGCTTGGGGAGTCGATTACTCGTGGAAAATAAATAAAATTACTCAAGCTGTCAACGAAACGCGGGGTGAAGTTTTAACTTATGACGGAAACCCAATTACCGCCGCCTTTTTCTCAACAAGTAACGGCTACACAGAAAACGCCGAAGATTACTGGCAAAACGAAATCCCATATTTAAAAAGCGTCCAAAGCCCATGGGATGAACAATCACCGAAATATATCGAACAAGAAATTTTCGAAATGAATGAAGTAGGCGAAAGACTAGGACTAGGGCAAATTATGACATTAGAAGTCGGGAACATGACACGAACAGACAGCAATCGAATTCGGGAAATAACAATTAACGGCGAAACGTTTACAGGCCGCGAAGTGAGGGAAAAATTAGATTTACGCTCTAACGATTTCACGATTGAAATAAAAGGAGACCACGTCATATTTACAACCCGAGGATTCGGACACGGCGTCGGCATGAGCCAATACGGCGCAAACGGCATGGCAAAAGAAGGCCGAACTTACGAGGATATCGTGAAGCACTATTATCAAGGAATCGACATTACAAATGTAGACACTTTACTAGGCGATGTCGTTAGTGCGATGAAATAGGTT
>CALKAL010000192.1 GCA_937983065.1 uncultured Bacillaceae bacterium
CGCATAAACCATCCGAATTCGCGCAAAAACCACGTCAATCCGAGCATAAACCCTCTAACTTCGCGCATAACCTAGAAACCGCACCTTTCCACACCTCAAAATGCCCCCAAAAAAAGGTCCCAAACCCATCAATTCACTAACAAATCAATTCGTAACATAACTGTAATATGAGCGAGAAACCGTTTGAAAGTCTAACGTTGCAATACATAAGCTTGTCAATAGATACTTTTTCCAGCTCCAAATGAAATAATCCGTGATAATATCATGTTTAAATAAAATCTAGGAGGAGAAATGATGAAGAAATTAATCATTATTGCTTTATTCGTTATTTCATTCGGGCTGTTCATTCCAAATGGACAAGCTAATGCTCAATCAAACTACTATACAGTTAAATCCGGTGATTCATTATGGAAAATCGGTATGGAGCATGGTGTATCTGTCAGTGCGCTAAAACAAGCCAATCAAAAAACTGGTGATTTAATATATCCTGGAGAACGTTTAGCTATTCCTAATGCGATTACTCAAGAAGAAAGAGATTTACTTGCTAAATTAGTGCATGCGGAGGCTAAAGGGGAACCTTATGCAGGGAAAGTTGCAGTTGCGACAGTTGTTTTAAACCGGGTTGATCATAAAGATTTTCCGAATTCAATTCGAGGCGTTATTTATGAAGTAAGTGCTGGTGGACATTATGCTTTTTCACCTGTACAAAATGGTGCGATTAATCAAAGTGCTGATGCATCAGCTTATCGTGCTGTCGATGAAGCATTAGCATTTCGTGGTCAAGGAAATGGATCAATCTATTTTTACAATCCAAAAACAGCTACAAATAATTGGATTAAAAGTAGACCGATTACCATTCAAATCGGAAATCACGTCTTTGCAAAATAAAAGATGTAAAGGTCTCGTTAGCTTCATTAAGAAAAAGTGATGTTTATCTCGTTAATTTGCTTCATGATGTAAAAGTGTGATGTTCATCTCGTTATCGGCTTCACAAAATAAAAAAGTGAGGCTTCTCACTCATAAAATATGGGGCTCATCTCGGTACCCACCTCGTAATTGTTCGAGGTTTGGTAACCGATTAAGATGAGCCCCGTTTTTATTTTTCTAGTGGTAAACTTTTATCTGCTGTCCATTCTGCCATCGAGCCATCGTAAACAGCGACGTTCTTTTGTCCGAGTTTATTTAATAGAAGTGCATTCCACGTGGCTGCAATTCCTCCGCCGCAATAAGTAATCACTTTTTTATTCGGATCGAGTGCCCCGACTTTTTCAAATTTTTCTCGAATGACTTCATCACTGTACAATTGTTTCGTGTCTTCATCAGCATGATCGCCGAAAGGAACGTTACAGCTTCCTGGAATTCGGCCTTGCTTAAAGCTTTCTTCAGACAAACTATTAATAATTACCACATCATCGTCATCTAGAGCGTTTTTCACATCTTCCTTCGTCACGAATAAATCTTCATTGCGCTCACCGGAAAATGTTACTTGTGGATAACTTGATTTTTCCGTCGTGACTGGACGATTTTCATCGAGCCACTTCGCCATTCCACCTTCTAAGACGGCGACATTGTCAAACCCTTCATATTTTAACTGCCATGCTAAACGGGATGCCTAATCAGAAGCGATGGTTGACTCGCCGACTGTTGCGTAACCTTGATCATAAACGACGACATACGTATTCTCATCACCGATGCCTAGCTCCTCCATCTTTGAAACAAAGCGTTCCCGTGAAGGCAGGGTAAAGCGAAAATCAGCATCAGGATCAGATAAATCATTTAATATATCGGCAAAAACGGCACCTCGTATATGCCCTTTTTCATATGTTTCTTTTCCTGACCAAAGCTCTACTTCGCCTGATTCACTATTTTTCAAATAAGTTGTCGCATCAACGAGCCTTAACTGAGGATCGTCGAGTCTTTCAGCTAACCATTCTGTTGAAACGATGTGGGGTACTTTTTCCATAACTGAGCCTCCTAAAGTTAATTAATCAAATAAGTTTACTATGAATTAAAATATTATCACGCAAAAAAATGAAAAACAATTTTCCTGCCTGGTATTCTGTTTCATTCATATTTTTCTCATGTAGAGGAACAATATGTATGCCTAAAAATATTTTAGGAGGAATGATCGATGGAAAATGAAATGAATCAAATGCGATATGGAGAGGATTATAAAATGATTCCAGCGACATCAGTTGGAAGTGGTGTCACCCAAGAGGTGTTACCAGATGTCATCTGTCATACGATACAAATTGTTAACATTTGTATTGTTGAAAATGAAGAGACAGGTGAGTTTGTCTTAATTGATGCCGGGATGCCCCACTCTTACGAAGAAATTATTGGAGTTGTTGAGGAAAGGTACGGTGAAGGGGCAAGACCGAGTGCGATTATTTTAACCCACGGCCATTTTGATCATGTAGGTGCGATTATTGAATTAGTTAACCATTGGGAGGTACCAGTGTATGCCCATCATTTGGAAATGCCCTTTTTAACAGGAAAGCAGAAATATCCTGATCCAGATGGTTCTGTTGAAGGGGGAATGGTTGCGAAAATGTCACCGATGTTTCCGAATGATCCAATTGATTTAGCGAATAACGTCGAGGAACTTCCCCAGGATCAGTCCGTTCCATTTTTACCAGAATTCAAATGGATCCATACACCAGGTCATGCTCCAGGACATGTTTCTTTTTTCAGAGAAAGGGATCGACTTCTTATCGCAGGAGATGCCTTCGTAACAGTGAGACAGGATGAATTGTACAAAGTTTATTCGCAAGAGGCTGAAATAAATGGACCGCCCCGATATTTAACACCAGACTGGGTAAGTGCGAAGGAATCAGTTAAAAAATTAGCATCGTTAAAACCTGCCATCGCGATAACGGGCCACGGAGTTCCGTTGATGGGTGAGCCGTTAAGAGAAGGGCTGGAACATTTAGCTCGATACTTTGATGAAGTGGCCAAACCAGATTTCGGGAAATATGTAGATGGAACAGAACATTAAGATAAGGTGGTAATTCTATGGATAAAAATATGGATAAGAAAAAGAAAGAAGATGAAACACGGGTTGCATCAGAATACTATCAAGCGTCTTATTATAATGGAAAGTCTCAGTTTGAAAAAGGGATGGCTGAAACTCATGAACAAGTTTCTGATACTTATTTTGAAGGAACGATTGATCAGGAAAAAGAGGAGTAGCCTAGACTATTGAATATTTAAATTAAAAGAATGAATACTAAAAACGAAATAATTAAAGAAAGGAATTGAAGTGAATGAAAAAATTAACATTAACATTACTCGCTGTTCTTTTAACCCTCGCTACAATTACAATGCCTATTGTCGCTGATGAGGATCTAGATGTAAATACGGATGTTGAGCTAACAAAGGAGCAGCAAGCAGAACTCGAGGAGCTTTACGGTCAAATGTTTGACACCCATAATCAAATTATTGATAAGTATGTGGAGTTCGGTGTCTATTCCGAGAAAAAGGCAGAGAAACTAAAAGAGAGAATGACTGAAAAGCATTCAAAATTAAAGGACTTTGGCTACATCCCAAAATGGTTCGATGATAAAGATAAAAAGGATAAAAAACATAAAAGATAAAGCTGTAAAAATAAACTCCCTGCTAAAACATTGGTAGGGAGCTTATTTTTTTTATGAAAATTATAAACTTGAGCATAAATCGTGAAATTTGCGCCTATTCGACAAAAACTTGAGCATAATCGACAAAAATTCGAGCATATAATTAATAATTTGAGCATATCCTGGTAAAACTTGAGCATAAAATTTTTCCTGTCATCGCCTTACTATGTTCCACCTCTTATTTCTCGTTTTTCAAAATTGTGATACGATTTTAGTAGAATATGTGGGGGTGTTTGCGATGTTGAAGGATGTTATTGAGGAATTGAATGTAAATAATGATCATCTCGGACTTTCTGTTGAGCATTTGGCAACGGGGGAGTCGTACGACATTAATGGAGATGAATTATTCCAAACAGCAAGTACGATTAAAGTGCCAGTTTTATGGTCATTATTTCGGAATATTGATGAAGGGAAACTAGCACTAAATGATAAAGTTGTCATACGTGAGGAAGATTTCGTACCAGGCTCTGGCGTATTAAATGAATTTGTACCTGGACTAGAAGTGAGTATTCAAGATTTAGCGACACTCATGATTATTATTAGTGATAATACAGCGACAGATATTTTACTAGAAAGATTAGGGAAAGAAACTGTCGAAGCAGATATGCGGAAAATTGGACTGAACGAAACATATGTGAGGCAGACGATTTGGGATTTACTCGCCTTATCAGTTGGGATGGACCCAAATGACCGAACGAAGGCTACATATAACGAATTAACGAGAAGACTCAATTATTTCGAAGTGGATGATAACAGCATTGTCTTTAAACAGGAAATAGAAAACAATGTTATGACACCAAATGACATGACGAAGCTACTAAAATTGATTGATAAAAAAGAAACGTTATCCCTTCCAGCCCATGAAGCGATGTTAGAAATAATGAGAAGGCAACATTATACACAAAGAATTGGAAGGTATTTGCCGTACGGTACGAAATTAGCATCGAAAACGGGAAGCTTATTTTCGGTTTATAACGATGTAGGAATCGTCGAAATATCAGCTACAAATAAATACATCATTTCAGCTTTTGTGAAAGATATGGATGAGGAAAAAGCGACTGAGCTCATAGCGCAAATAAGTAAACGTATTTCGGAGTATGTAAAATAAAAATATTCTGTTCTTATTTTTCACCTAAGTAGAAACGATGAATAGAATCGCTATGTTTCATCCACGCTTAACATGGCTTAAAGGAGAATCGACATGCTTATTGAATACATCATAGTGTTTATCTTTGCGGCCATACCGTGGTTTGAAATTGGCCTAGTAATACCGCTAGCTATTATTGCTGGTCTATCACCTTTTTGGGTTATATTAATTTCCATTGTCGGTAATTTAAGTACGATCATACCCATTGTATATGGTTTTGAAAAAGTAAAAGCGTATTTAGCCAAACGTCCGAAGAAGGAAAAACGATCGAAGCGGCAAAGTCGGGCTAGAGACATATGGAAAAAATACGGTTTGCCAGGGCTTGCTTTACTCGGACCAATTTTATTAGGGATTCATATTGCTACAATTATTGGACTATCCTTAGGGGCATCAAAGCACCGAACCCTCCTATGGATGACGATTAGTTTAGTTTTTTGGGGATTACTTTTCGGAATTGTGACGATACTCGGGTTTAACGTTTTTGTTAGGGAGTGAACGAAGGTTTGGTAAAAAAATAAGGGATGACCGTCAACTCTGTATAACATCACTTGAATTTCTTTTTCATAAAAAAACAATATTAGACAGCATTACAGGTGTCTTTAAAAAGAAGGCTCCTTTTATACCTTCAAATATCTTTGAATTTTCCAACTGCTCCTCAACAGCTATCTACTTATTCATAATTATAAACAAATGAATAATCATTAAAATCAAGTGTTAATTCAGTAGCATCATGTATTTTTATATCATTTGATGAAAATATTATAAGATAGCTTTTCCCCTCAACAAGCTTAAAAGGCATTTCGTACTGTTTCTGTGAAAGCCAATTGTCAAGCCTATGTTCATTGGTGTTATCGACAACCATGACATCTTCAAATGGTACATTAATAAATGCATTTTGTAAGATAGATGTTTGTTTTGTTAATTCAGTAAATTCTACACCATATCCTAAATAATATGTGTCAATTTGATCAGTCATATCAGTAATTGTTAAAAGAAATATTTCAGGATCTTTTTCCTTACAGCCATTGAATATAAAAAGCATCAAAAACAAAAATATTAAAATCAATGTCTTTTGCATAATTTATTACCTCCTAAGCCCATTTTATTAATTATACTATATCTTAAGTTCCAAAATTCAAAATTAACACAAAATTTCCGATTTTTATTCTCCTACTTTAAGGGGAGCATATCAAATCGTCTAAGTATTTTTATTCTACTAATATTAACAAAACGTTGAAATAAGGGTGCAAAAACAATTCAAGTTTTTAACACTATTATTTTTTTAGGATTTAATTTAAAGTGATTGGATATTATTGTTAACTACTATAATGATAAGTAATTAATAGATCACACAAAACCACCACAGGAAAACGAAACCATATGAAAATATGTGAAAATGATATATAATATTCAATGTTGAAACTTCAACATTTTTTGCGGGAAAGTCATCAGACGAAACGCGAAAAACTCAAAAATCTATCTTGCAAATGGAAATGAGGAGGATGGTTTTATGGAGAAACCATATCGCGTACTACTTTATTACAAGTATGTCAAAATTGAAGATCCCGAAGAATTTACTAAACAGCACCTTCAGTTTTGTAAAGATCTCGGGTTAAAGGGTCGGATTCTCATCGCGGAGGAAGGTATTAACGGGACTGTTTCTGGGACTGTTGAACAAACGAATAAGTATATGGATGCGATGCATGAAGATCCACGTTTTAAAGATTTATGGTTTAAAATTGACGAATCTGATGGACATGCTTTTAAGAAAATGCACGTTCGTCATCGTCCAGAGCTCGTTACGTTAAGGCTTGAGGATGATATTGATCCGAATGAGCTGACAGGTAATTACCTAGAGCCAAAAGAGTTCTATGAAATGATGCAAAAAGAAAATGTCGTAGTCATTGATGCTCGAAATGATTATGAATATGATCTCGGCCATTTCAGAGGAGCTGTTCGTCCAGATATTAAAACATTCCGTGAATTGCCAGATTGGATTCGCGAAAACAAAGAGAAGTTTGAAGGAAAAACGATTTTAACCTATTGTACGGGCGGTATCCGTTGTGAAAAATTTTCGGGTTGGTTGAAAAAAGAAGGCTTTGAGGATGTGCATCAATTACATGGTGGCATCGTCTCATACGGAAAGGATCCTGAAGTAAAAGGTGAGCTTTGGGATGGACAATGTTATGTGTTCGATGAAAGAATTAGCGTTCCAGTAAACCAAGTTGAGCATGTCGTTGTCGGTCGAGATTATTTTACAGGTGAGCCGTGTGAGCGCTATGTTAACTGTGCAAACCCTGAATGTAATAAGCAAATTTTATGTTCAGAGGAAAATGAACATTTTTATATGCGGGGATGTACCCATGAATGCCGGGTTCACCCACGAAATATGTATGTGAAAGAACATAACTTAACAGAAGAAGAGATTGAAGAACGTTTAAATGCGATTGCTGAAAAAGAGCAAGAAGCGGTCGTTCAAAATTAATTTGTAAATTAATAACCTAAACGAAAGCACAAGTTCAAGCTACGTTTAGGTTTTATTTTATTTTTTCTACCTAACTTGTATTGCAAGATAGCTTCATTTCTGATATGCTATATTGTAATACAAGATAGCGTTAAAATAAACGGTTTTTCAACGAAGCGGGTGATCATTTGTCCTTAAGAAGTCAACTATTAAAAGGTGTATTAGAAGGCTGTATATTATCGATTGTTGAAAAGAAATCGGTCTACGGTTATGAACTTTCAATGATTTTGCAACAATACGGGTTAGACGTTAGTGAAGGGTCGATTTATCCGATTTTGCTGCGCTTACAAAAGGAAAAGCTCATTCATGGTCAAATGAAAAAGTCTCCAGCTGGACCTAATCGTAAATATTATCATTTAACAGATGATGGGAAAAAAGCATTAATCGATTTTCGAACACATTGGAATGATTTAAAGCAGCCTGTTGATTTAATTTTAGAAAAGGAGGATTAAAAAATGGATGCACAAGCTTTAATTAAAGAAAATAATGAAAAAAGAAAGCTACTTTCAAAGGAAAATTTAGAGTGGTATGAAGATATGCTCGTCTATATTCGACTTTCCTTTGATAAATCCGAACAGGAAACGGAGGAAGTGCTATCAGAGATCTTAGACCATTTACTTGAAGCCCAAGAGGATGGAAAAACGATTGAAGAAGTATTCGGAGACGATCCAAAAGCGTATGCCGATGAAATTACTGGTGAATTACCGAAAATGATAACTAAAAAACGTTTTCTATTTATTTCAATGGCTATTTTATATTTTTTAGCTTCCGTTGCGTTATTTTCTGTCATTTTCAAAGCCATTAGTTATTATGCTTTTGATCTTGGTGAATTAACGGAAACGTACTATTTAGGAACACAAGCTTTAAAATTAGGTTTATCAATCCCTATTGCCTATATTTTTATGATATTAATCATCCATTATTTAAGATGGTCTACCTTTAGAAAAATAAATAAAGTTAAAGAGTTTTTCATCTTTTGGCTATTCGGGATTTTTTCAGTAGGTATTTTTGTTCTCGTCTATTATTTTATACCCGACTTTGGACCGACGATTGAACTACCAATTTACCTATTTATAGGTGTAGCTGTTATACTATATATATTTGCGACAATCATTAAACGGAAAATGTAATGAATTTGGAGGAAGAAAATTGAGACAACCACCTAAAACGATGATTGCTAAAGATGCGATTAAAGCGTGGCAATTAAGAGCAGCCATCATGACAATTTTATTTATAGCTGTAACAATCGGTGCATTTATTTTAGCTTATTTAGAGTTCATCTCGATTTGGATTGCTTATGCTATATTAGCAATTACAATCATCGATGCTATTTTAGAAATCTTTATTATCCCAAAATTACGCTGGCGTCGTTGGCGATATGAAGTGTTCGAGCAAGAGATCTATATTCAACGCGGGATTATCGTTATGAAACGGACATTAGTCCCGATGATTCGCGTGCAACACGTCGATACGAAGCAAGGGCCTATTCTTAAAAAGTACGGCTTAGCAAGCTTAACGATATCAACGGCAGCGACAACCCACGAAATTCCAGCATTACTCGAAGAAGAAGCAGCGGATTTACGAGATCAAATTTCCGAATTAGCAAGGGTTGATCAAGATGATGTCTAACCCGAAACGTCTTCACCCTACAGCAATGATTTTTAAAATGCTTGAAATGATTAAAGATAGTATTATCGGGTTATTACCTTTAGCTGTTTTAATTCTTCGGGATGGTTTTTTCGGTTATATTTTTTATATTGTAATCGGAATTGTCGCTTTAATGATTACGTCGAGTATCATTTATTGGCTCCGTTTTACATATGAGGTGACGGATGATGAGATTCGCATTGAACAAGGTCTTTTCATTCGTAAAAAAAGATATATCTCAAAAAATCGTATTCAGTCGATTGATTTAACGCAAAGTGTCATTCACCGTATATTTGGCTTAACAAAGGTTCAAATTGAAACAGCAGGGAGTGACCGAGATGTTGATGCGTCACTAAGCTCGGTTCAAATGGTTGAAGGTGAGCGGATTCATGATGAGCTGAAATCGACAAATGGAGTGGAAAATGATGAAGAGGAGCTAGATAACTTCGATTTCCATCCAGATCCGAAACGAGAAGTAACGACAAAACGACTCGTCATCGCTGGGTCGACATCGGGAAGCTTAGGTGTTCTCCTTGGTTTATTCGGATTTTTATTTTCTCAAATGGAAAGTATACTTCCAGAAAGCTTTTATGATGAAATGTTCGCTTTTTTCTTATCGTTAGCTATCAATGTGATTGTTATATTAGTCATAGTCGTCGTACTCGTATTATATTTGCTCGGTATATTAGGTACGGTTATTAAATACGGGAAGTTTACGATTACTCGATATGAAAACGAGCTTTTTATAACGAGGGGACTTTTAGAGAAAAAGCAAATGACCATCCCTCTAAAGCGAATCCAAGCTGTTGGGATTACAGAAAGTATTATTAGACAACCGTTCGGCTTTTGTACTGTATATGTGGAAATTGCAGGCGGGGAAGTGCAAGAGGGATCTGGAACAAAAACGCTCCTATTTCCTATTTTGAAAAAGACGGAAGTGAAATCGTTTCTTGATGACATATTACCAGAATACGCTCATATCCCAGAAAATATGAATCCTGCTCCTAAAAGGGCGCTCCCTTATTATTTAGTAAGAGCGTTGTTTATTCCGGTTATTGCTTTAATTGCAACATTTATTTTTATCCCAGAATGGTATATCATTCCAGTGATTGTCTTTATACTCGGAGCCATTTTAGGTTATTTAAATTACCGTGCAGTTGGCTATCATTTAGATGAAGAATTAAACGAATTAACGCTGTCATACCGAAGAATAGGTAAGGAGACCGTGTTACTGAAGCATCGAAGAATCCAATCGATTACAAAATCTAAACATATTATACAACGAAAACAAAATTTAGCATCCATCCATGTATCATTACTAAATAATTTTGGCGGTAGACATATTTTCATAAATGAACTTAATTTAAAAGATATCCATAAAATAACGGACTGGTATTCATTACGTTAAAAAAAGAAGAGCGAGATTTCCTCGCTCTTTTTATATAGAAAATAAGGCTGGATCAACTTAGTTAATAATTAATAAAACGACTAAAAAGATGACTGAATTCGTTATTTCCGTAATACCTAAATACATCGGTCGATATCTTTTTCTTGGTGTCACCCAATCTTTAATTGTTGCTGGTAAATAAGCAAAAATTAAAGCTGGCCATTGAATGATAAATGGAACGGTTAATAAAAGCCCGTGATAAATATGGGACATCCATTTATATTTAGGCTCTTTTAGTTTACGAATGAGCGATTTTATGTAAAAGGCACTCGCAAGAAAGTAGAGCGCTGTTATGAGAATTAATATGAACATTTCTGTTGTAACAGATTCTTTCCCAATATAATAACTCGCCGCTCCACCAATCATAAAAATTAATATTCCACTTAAATCGTTAATTAACGACCGTTCATTTTTCGCTTTTATAAATAAAATACTAATGATTAGAAATGGAATCATAGCTAAACCGAATAATACAATTTCGGGAACTGCTATTAAAACTGGAATCAAAAAGATAATCGCTAATGAACCGTAAACGTATATCCATGGCATCATTTGATTTTTTCTTCTTTTGCTTCTGAATATATTTAACAATGGGGTAGACAATAAGAATATGAAAAACCACCCAATTGTAAATGGTAGATGAATCCATTTGAATTCAGTAAATAAAATTCCTATGAGTACGGGTAAAATAAACATTGCCCATGATCCATGTTCTTTAGGTAGGACAATTTTACTTTTCTGGCGTTTCGACATTTGCTACCCCCCTTTGACTCTATTATAAACCTTTCAATTATAATTTACCTTTTATTTGCTGTTTAAGTCTGTGATTTTCCTCACGTTTTTGACGAAATTTGTGAACTTTTTATAACGGACTATTATAAACAGAACATTTGTAATTTGAAATGTATTTGCTATATTTGTATAATAGAAATATTCAATCTATAGAAAGTGAGGTGTAAAGATGGAAAAACGGTCCAAATTAAAAGATCCAGGAATATTTTTAACGGTATTATTAGCTTTGTATTCAGTATTTGTTTTTGCGTGGTGGCCGACTGATATATATTGGGCAGGTGTTTCACTTGTAGGTTGGCTTATGTTTATAGGATTGTTTTTTTGGCTTTTACTCGGGATTATTTATGTAGTGTGGATTGAAAGAATCGATGAAGAACAGAAACAGTAAAAACTTTTGTTATAGGAGGGTTAGAAATGAGAGTAACCGAGTCTGTCATTCTCTTGATTTACTTAATATTCATGACGTTAATAGGAATATATTTTTACAAAAGAGCGAGACAGTCATCAGATGATTATTTTACTGCTGGACGTAGTATTAATACGTTTGTAGGTGCTTTCGCTATTTTCGCTGCTGTCGCTAGTTCCAGTTCATTATTAGGGGCAGTCGGTGGGGGAGTTGTTAATGGACTAGCTTACTTCTTCACGTATGCCTTTGGGGTTATTGCGATTTTACCTTTTATGATGTTTTTAGTATCAGGTCAGTTAAGACGGGCTGGTGTGAAAACGGTTCCAGACTTTTTTAAACAACGATTTGGGTCATCTGTACAAATTATTGCTGCCATATTTGTCGTTATCGCGATGACGTTTTATATGGTACCGCAAATAACCGCATCGGGACTAATTGGAACGTATGTGCTTGGCATTGATTATACGGTTGCCGTAATCGTCCTCGGCTTAGGATTTACGATTTATGCGGCATTAGGCGGTATGTGGGCCATTACTTATACGGACTTATTCCAAGGTGCTATTATGTTAATAGGGGTCGTCATATTAGCATTATTTGTACTAGGGGACTTTGGAAGTGTTTCTGCTTTATTAGGTGAAGCGCTAGCGGTTGATCCGACGTTTGGAGATATTAATTTACCATGGATGTCTTATTTCGGATTATTTATCGCTTTTTTATGGTTCGGAATTATATCACCATCCGTCGTTATGCGTAACTTTGCTTCAAGAGGTGTAAAAACTGCACGCCGTACTGCAATGTGGGGAACAGTCCTCTATTTAACATTATTTTTAGGTGGGTTTATCGTTACATTAGCTGGTGCTCAATTAGGCATTATCGATACATTGGACAACACGGATATGATTTTCATTTCTGTCGTTGAGCAATATTTACCGCCTATTTTAGGTGGAATTATGCTTGCAGGGCTTTTAGCAGCGATTATGTCATCAGCCGATGCGATGTTATTAGCGATCTCTGCAGGAATTGCCCATGACATATATAAGGGTCATATAAATAAACAAGCAAGCGAGCGTTTTGTCACTGGTCTTGGTTTAGTCGTTATGTTCATTGCTGCTGGTGTAGGGATAATTTTTGCAATCAATCCACCAGGAATCATTGCGGTTATGGTTGGATGGGTCGGCGGATTTTTACTTTCGTCCTTTGGTTTTCCGCTTGTGCTTGGCCTTTGGTGGAAACGTGCTAATAAAGAAGGAGCACTTGCAGGAATGGTTGGTGGAGCTTTATTATTCGTCATTTTAATGGTATTTACCGACTTACCGACGAACGCAGAACCGATTATTGCTGCGCCAGTTTCACTTATTTTAATGATTGTTGTTAGTCTTATGACAAAGCCACCTTCTAAAGAGATACAAGATCGGGTAGACTATTATCATGGAATTGAATAATAAATAGGGTGAAAAATAATGAATAAAAAACAAATGAACATTCATCGCATAGGAGATACAGCATTAATTGGTGAGGCTGAATTGTATAAATTTGTTCAAAAAGCGTTACCGATTAAATTTCGTATGAACAAAAGTTTAGACGAAACGGTTTTAAAACAAAGTGGTAAAGCAGAATTGATTTACCATCCTTTTTGGTTAGCGAAAACACTCGTCATTGCGGAAAGACCTCCTTTTCAACCGAAAAAATTGCCAAATATGATTTTTGTTGATGGTGTATCAGGTTATCGGGGTGTATTTTCAAAGGTTCCCGCAATGAGTGAGCTTGAGGTAAATAAAATGGATGTTCAACCTCTAGTCATTACGAATGAGGAAGAAGCGAAGAAGTATATTCAAGATGTTCAAGTAAGACAGATTAATCGTTCCTATTTATTAAAAAAACCGAAGCATGAAATTGTTGAAATATCTATCGGATACGTTCCGATTTGGAAGGTATTAGTAAGAACACCGATGTTTCATGAGACATTTTATATTAATGCGAACACTGGTGAGTCTGAGAAATATATGGCTCAAAGGTGGCAAAGTAGAAAAGATTTGATTAGTTAAAAAGAAGTGGCTGGATCATAACAAAAAGGATGAACTAAAGACCGAACGATGAGTAAATCTAGCTCTGGAAATATACGTAGACTCCTGCGGGAAGGTCGGCTAAATACGGTCACGTCCTGTGACCAACGCCGACACTAGAACGTCGTGTTCGTCGAAGAGCCTAGGTGAGACCCCACAGTGCGAATGCACGAGGTCGATGACAAGCGTCACGTCCTGTGACGTCATCGACACTTGTACGTCCGTGTACTGCGGAGGCTCACCAGCTCCCCCGGCGTAGGAGACACTGCGAAGGATTTCGCAGATGTCGAGCTTGTGCCCTGTGGGTAAAAGCGAAGTATATTTCCAGAGCGGGTATACGCTAATAATAACTTTCGTGTTTTTCTTATTCAAAATCCTTTTGTCCAAGCCACTTTTTTAATCTTTTCATATTTATTGATTTTATGGGCAAACTGACGAAATGGAAGGAGTGTTTCAGTTGCAACTTAATGGCTCGATTATTTCTGGTAAGTTTGACCCTGTTAATGAATCTTTTCAACTTGAATCCGTTAAACATTTAAAAACATCATCAACGATTGGAAAAGGACAAATTGAAAAGCTGTATCAATATTTAAGTAAACAGACTGAATCGCAAGTCATTACACTAGAAGATCAACTGTTACTTCCTTTAAGCAAGGATGAGTTAAATGATTTAAAGACAGATTTAAACCAAATATTAAAACAGCTAAACTCTCCGCTTTAAAATTGTAACTGATGAAGCAAGAATAATATATATGGCTGTGACGATAAACCAAATCGCCCATTTATACTGTTCATAACTAAAAGCATAAACGTAGTCGTGAATAAGCTCTAATGCTAGCCAGCCGATGGGAAGAAGTGGCAAGGCAAGGCGATAAGAGGAGCTTAAAATATGTTTCCCCCGCTCATCATTACCTTCTTTACTCCATTCAAATTTTAAAACGATAAAAACACTAGCAAAAAATACTATGACATAAATGACTGAAAATACAACAAGAAATATCTCCATTTCTATTTAGACTCCTTTCTTTTCTCATAAGTAAAGACATCGTGGATATCCACATCGAATAATAACGCTAATTCGAATGCTAATTTTAGTGACGGATTGTATCGGTTTTTTTCAATCGACACAATCGTCTGCCGGCTCACACCGATACGTTCTGCGACTTCCTTTTGGGAATAACCTTTTTCCGCCCTTAATACTGCTAATCTGTTAGTTAAAACTCCTTCATTGTTCAATTAAAAATCACCACCTTCATTTATATAGTAAACTATTTTTGACTTAATGTAAACTATTTTTTACTTTATGTATGAAAAATGTGACTTTTGTATGATGGAAAGCGATTAAACAAATACTAAAAGGAAACGTTAAAGAGGTGATTTTTTTGAAAAAGACAGTGATGTATTTCATCCTTATAGTCACTTTAATTGTTTTTTCAACGGCTACTATAAATGGAGAAGAGAGGATTGCAAGTGAGGAAGAGGGGTTAATTTTAGCCCTATTGGAGCCTCATATGATGGAAGCGATGCATCATTATTACGGAAGGATGAGGCAGTTTGATTTAGCTGATGTAACAATTTTAGAAATTGAAAAAAGAGATTGTTCCTTTTGTTATGATGTCACAGTAGAGCTAGCTGTTAATCATTCGAATGAGAACAAAGGGGGAGTTGATCAAATGACCTTTGCGATTAATAAAGGAAAAGTAGTCCCGACTCATTATGAACATAAAAAAGGAATTTCGCCAAGCTAGTCTTGCGAAATTCCTCTTACGTTAAAACTTATTCTTCATCTTCCTTATTCGTAATCGTTAATGTTTTTTCATCAATTTGAACAGTTCTCGTTGGAAGTGCAATTCTGACGCCTTCCTCTTCTAATATGTTCATAATTTTAAAGTTCATTTCCTGTTTGACGTCTAAGTATTCTCCCCACACCGTTGTTTTCGTAAAGAAATATAGCATAATATCTAAACTATTTTCACCGTATTCATCAAAGGTGACAAAAATCGTCTCTTGGTGAATGTCTTCATGGTTTCGAAGGAGATGATGGATTCGATCAACAACCCGTTGTAATTTTTCACGTGGTGTGTCATACTCAACACCTAAATTAAAGTTAATCCGTCTTTTACCCATCTCGCTCCAATTCGTAATCGGCTGATCAGCTAAAGTCGAATTGGGGACGACGACTAGTGCATGGGCGAATGTTCTTACTTTTGTACTGCGAAAGGAAATGTCTTCAACGGTTCCTTCCACGCTAGGTGTTGCAATCCAATCACCAAGGTCAAACGGCTTCTCAGTAATAATTACAACGCCACCGAATAAATTTTTCAGTGCATCCTGGGCAGCGAGGGCAAAGGCTAAGCCCCCTAAACCTAATCCAGCGATAAATCCGCTAATGTTGTATCCAAATTCTTCAACAATAATGATGACACTAATCGCAAATACGACAACTTGGACACCTCGAGAAATAAATGGAATTAATATATCATCAATTTTAAATTTTGTCTTTTCACTTAAATGTTCAAATAATTGTTTTGAATTAGCTGCTAAATTATTAAATCCCCATGCGATAAGAACGATTAGCGAAATCCGAATAAATTGGACGAACAACTCATTACTTTGACTAATATAAGGAAAAAAGTCAACCGCAATGTAAACTCCAATGACGACAAAAAGCCATCGAAGCGGTCTTTCGAAAGCATAAAAAAATTGTTGCAGCAATTCTGATGGTGATTTTTGCACGATACGTAATATAAATTTTAAAATGTATGTCGCAAATATTTTTCTAAACCATAAGAACAGTAATAAAATAATAAGTGCGATACCGATATCTGTCCACGGATAATAATCGTCAATAAATTTCTCGATTGTTTCTAGCATATGTAATCTCCTTTACAATCAATAGACATTTTTTAAAAGAATTCTAGTTTGATTTCTTTTATCATAACAAATTTTTTCATTCATGTAGAATAAAAAAATAAAAAAAGGTCAAAAGCAACGTTGCTCCTGACCTCTAGTATTACTGTCGATTAAATTGAATGTCATGTAAATTTTTAAAGATTCCATTCGCTTGTAGTAGTTCATCGTATGTTCCTTCTTCAGCAATGCCATCTTCTGTAACGACTACGACCCGGTCTGCATCGCGAATCGTCGCTAAACGGTGGGCAATGACTAATGTCGTCCGGTTAACCGATAATTCATTTAGAGAAGATTGAATGATTTTCTCCGTCTCTGTATCGAGCGCAGAAGTAGCCTCATCTAAAATTAATATCGGTGGGTTTTTCAAGAACATTCTCGCAATCGCCATCCGCTGTTTTTGACCTCCAGATAGCTTTAACCCTCTTTCGCCGATTTGTGTATCATAGCCTTGTGGTAATTGTTCAATGACTTCATGTAAATGCGCCCGCTTAGCAGCTTCAACGATTTCTTCATCGGTGGCTGTTAAATTACCGTAGGCGATATTTTCTCTTACCGTACCAGTAAATAGAAACACATCTTGCTGAACGATTCCAATTTGTGAACGGAGCGATTTTTTTGTCATATCGCGAATGTCCATTCCATCAATCGTAATTGCACCTTGATCAATATCATAAAAACGTGGAATTAAAGAACAAATAGTTGACTTACCAGCTCCAGACGGTCCAACGAAGGCAACAGTTTCCCCTGCATTAATTTTTAGATCAATCCCTTTTAATACTGGTTTATAACGATCATAGGAAAAATGGACGTTTTCAAATTGAATATTACCATTTAAATGATCTACCTTTTTAGCATTAGGGCGATCTTTAATTTCTGGCTCTTCAGCAAGTAAGTTTTGAAATCTCTTAAATCCTGCCATCCCTTTCGGATAAAGCTCTAATAAAGCACTCACTTTGTCAATTGGTCTAATTAAAACATTCGTGTATAAAACGAAGCTAATTAATTCACCGTGCGTTAATTCACCGTTTAAACTGAGCCAAGCCCCGAACACTAAAACCGCTAACGTGAAAAAGCGCGTCATCATATAAATGCTCGAATGCGTCCAAGCCATCACTTTGTATGCGACGAGCTTTGCTTTTCGGAATAAATTATTATCTTTCATGAAACGCTTCACTTCAAAGTCTTCGTTCGTAAACGATTGTACGACGCGAGCGCCTGATACGGCATCTTCTACACGCGCATTAACATCAGCAATTTTTACGTACATATTTTTCCACGCTTTATTCATTGCAATATTACAGAAAGTGATTAATGCAATGAGAAGCGGCACCATAATGAGCGCAACTAATGCTAATTGAGGATTAACGTTAAACATAATGATGAATGCCCCGAAAAAGGTCATCACTGAAATAAAAGCATCCTCTGGGCCGTGGTGTGCCAATTCCCCAATATCGAATAGATCATTCGTAATTCGACTCATAATATGCCCTGTTTTCGTATTATCAAAAAACTTAAAGGATTGTCTTTGTACGTGAACAAATAAATCTTCACGCATATCTGTTTCAATATTAATCCCGAGTTTATGCCCGAGATAACTAACAATATATTGTAAAAATGTACTTAATAAATAAACGGCTAATAATAGTATTCCGACAGTGACAATTAAACTCCAATTTCCATCAAGAATGAGATGGTCAACGTAGGCCTGAACAGCTATCGGAAAAGCTAGCTCTAAAATAGCTACAAAAATAGCACTCGAAAAGTCGATAATAAAAAGTCGTTTATGCGGCTTATAATATGCGAAAAATTTTTTCAACATCTGATTTAATCACCCTGTCTATATTACATGAACGATATTATATCAAAAATTGTCATAATAAACTATTAAAATATTTTTCCAAAAGGTATTGAGACGCCAAAATCGCAACTTAACAGTAGATTAATTGAAACTTTTTTAAAAAAGATTAAAAAACATGTTTTCATTTTTTGCAATATGGGTAATAGTAGTGGGGTAGGCTAAAATTATTGGGGGTGAATCATGCCAAAGTATGTAACAGCAATAAATTGTATGGATGGAAGAGTTCAATTACCCGTTATCAATTGGATGAAGGAACAGTTCTCCGCTGAATATGTCGATATGATTACAGAGCCTGGACCGAATAAAATTCTGTTGTATGGTTCCAGTGAGGAGATAAACAGAATTAAAGAGAAAATAAAAATTTCTCATGAACGTCACGAATCGAAAGTGGTTGCCGTCGTCGGACATTACGATTGTGCAGGGCATCCTATTTCTCGAGAACGAAAAATTGAAAAAATCATTCATTCGGTTGATCTAATTGATAGTTGGGAATTCGATATGCAAGTGCTCGGTTTATATGTTAATGATAAATGGCAAGTAGAAGTTGTGAAAGTGAAACATTTAGAGAAAAAAATGTCTACATAAAATAAATATAAAAAGGGCCGCCCAAAAAGAGAGAGGCGGCCCTAGTCTATTTTAGGATTGGAAAAAATGTTTAATAATTTGTTCGTGATTTCGTTTTAGACGGGCAATCTTTCAGTTATAAGTAAAATGCCGCTTTTTTAGTTCTTTGTTAAGCTTTCCCACTCTTCACGCAACATACCCATTTTAATCGAATCGTAATAAGTTCCGTTATAAAGTCGGCATTTACGAATTCTAGCTTCTTCAACCATGCCGAGTTTTTCCCCAACTTTCATCATCCGAATATTTCCTGACCAAGTTGTGAAACCGAGCCGGGGTATAAAGGCATATGTTTCAAAGAGATAATCGACCCATAATTTACAAGCCTCAGAGCCGTATCCACCACTCCAAAATTCGGGTTTATAAATGATAACGCCAAATTCCATCCAGTTAGATGGACGGTGCTCCCAATAATAAGTGACCGTACCGATAATCTCTTCATTAACGATGATCAATTTCATATCTTCTAAACCTTCATCAATTTGACGACTCATTTCTGTCACATACTTATTTAAATCCACTTTTTCTAAAGGGAAGTATGGCGCATCCCATTTTTTAAATTCCGGATCTTCTTCCCCGTAAATCAATGTCCATAATGTTTCTAAATCTTCTTTTTCAACCGACCTAAGCGTCACTTTTTCCCCAATAATAATTTCTTGATTCATAACTGATATCATCTCCGTTAGTTTTTATCATGTTTTCATCTTGTTTTGCGTTTAAGTAAGTCATCAGTTATTCCCCCTTTACATATTAATCTCATTAATTATACGATAGAATATCTAGTAAAACCATCATGTCAGAATACCTTTAACTAAGGGGTATATTGTTCAGAAATTAAAATAGCCTCGTCTTCTACGATGTAAAATTCAAATAACCTTTTATATTCTTCATTTTTCTCATTTAAATCATCAAGGGTTACGATATGTGACATGACTCCATCTAACACGTAGATAATAATGTCATCGTGTAAGTTTAGTTCCATGTATTCACCGGTCTCCAGTCGGTAGTTATTTGGATCATTTTCATCAGTTATCATCTCGACTTGTTGAATATACAAAATTACATCAGATTCTGTTTTGTTAATGTTTTCAATATAGCCGTTTAATATGTTTAAAGTAGGAATATGCTTTAGTAAATGTTCAGTCTGGCTCGTGCGAAACGAGAGCTCCTCTATTAGCATTTGATCATGAGCATTTTCCTTCTCATCATCAAAATCGCTTTGTAACTGAGTTAGTTGTTCTTCGATTAGACTAATAGAAGCCTCGATGTCATCAATCTTTTCCAACAATTCATTTGATAAACCTTTATTAGCACCATTAACTGTTTTATCTTGTTCGGTTTGTTCGGAACAACCATTTAGAATGATTGCTACGGTAAAACAAATTAACACTAATTTTTTCATATTCTTATCCCCTTCAAAATATTAAGATGCATGGACTCCTCTATAAATGCATCTAGGACCATTATACAAAAAATCAGTATTTTCATAATTCTTTTATTTTAAATAGATGTTTAAAATAAAAAAGCGTAACACTTTAATGTGAGATGTAATTTGCGGTTAGAATTAAAATGGAATGCACTTTGTTTAAAAGTAGGGAATAAATGAGCACTAGCCTCTAAAATAGTAAAATAAAAAAGCCCCTAAGCAATGTTAGGAGCTTTGGTTTTCGTGTTCCAACGTATTTAAAACGCTTGGGCGCCGATTTTGTAATGGGATTGGGGAACGGACGAGCACCTCGTAAAACGCCATTGCATTAAATGGAATGAACGGCCATAAGTAAGGGGTGTTTAACGTTTTAGTTGAAATTAATAAAAGTAGCCATAACGTAAATGCTATGACAAATCCACTAACACCAAATAATGCAGCAGCAGTTAAAAAGACGAGTCGAACTAATCGATTCGATAACCCTAATTCATAGCTCGGTGTTGCGAAATGCCCAATCACTGCAACGGATAAATATAGAATAACTTCAGGTGAGAATAACCCGACATCAATCGCTATTTCCCCAATCATTAAAGCAGCAATTAACCCGAGAGCTGTCGCCAAAGCACTCGGAGTGTGGATCGCTGCCATCCTTAACATTTCAACGCCAATTTCCGCAATAATAAACTGCCAATATAAATGAACGGAGCCTTCTTCCTCTAAACCGATAAACTCCATTCCGGGCCTTAACAATTCAGGATGAGTTGCTAACAAGTACCATAACGGAAGTATAAATAACGATGTAATTACGGAAAAAAACCGAACCCACCGTAAAAAAACACCTGTAACAGGACTTTGCCGATATTCCTCCGCGTGTTGTAAATGATGCCAATATGTCGTAGGGCAAATCATAACACTCGGAGAACCGTCAACCATAATTAAGATATGGCCTTCAAATAAATGATTCGCCGCTGTATCTCCTCTTTCTGTATAACGAACGAGCGGATATGGATTAAAAGATTGTGGAAAAATTAATTCTTCTAATGCTTTTTCCCCCATTGAAAGCCCATCAACATTAACGCTTTCAATTTTCTTTTTAATTCGTCTAATAAGTTCAGGATCTGCAACACTATCTAGATAAGAAATGATAATATCCTTTTTCGAACGCTCTCCAACTTGGAGATATTCCATCATGAGCGAACGATCTCTTACATGTCGTCTAATCAGTGCAACGTTAAATACGATTGTTTCAACAAAACCATCCCTCGGCCCTCGAACGACTCTTTCTAAATCAGGCTCCTCAGGTGATCGCGATGGATATTCCCTCGTATCGACTAAAATCGCATCTTTACAGCCTTCGATAATAAATGCAGTTTGACCAGCTAATATTTGAGAAATAACTTCTTCCAAATCATTTGTTGTAGATACTTCTTGATGGGGAATAATCGTCCGGGTTAATGCTTCTATCGGGTCTTTTTTAAAAGCTGATTTATCCAATAGGTTCAACGTTTTTAATATTTGAACGATCGGCATCGTGCTAGCAAAACCGTCAATAAGAAACAAGCCTATTTTCAAACCACCATGTTCCATTTTATGATGGATCACATCGAAATTTTTTTCTGTTCGTAGTTCTTTCTGTAAATAGTCTATATTTTTATGAAATGATTTTGAAATGGGTATTTGAGTGCCTTCTTTTCCCATATGACCACATCCTTAAGTACATCGCTTTTTTCGTTAGTATGCACTTAAGGTTTTAACCTATGCGATATTATCATCGTAAAAAAGGTTACTCAAAGATTATTGATTGAAATTTTCAGAGGTAAGTACCTTTTTGAATGGATGAGGTGTTCTAAAGGACAAATCTATGATGTGATTGTTGAGATTTGGCCTTTAGGAGGTCTCTAACGGACAAAACTTTGGATGGAGTATTGAGATTTGTCCTTTAGGAAGGGTCTATCGGACAAAACTTTAGGTTGACTGTTG
>CALKAL010000193.1 GCA_937983065.1 uncultured Bacillaceae bacterium
TTTTACGCGCGATTTTATGAATTTGTGCGCGAAATTTCAATTTTATGCGCGGATTTCTGATTTTATGCGCGGATTTATCTGTTTATGCTCAAATTAATCACCAAACCTATTAAAAAAGCCTCTCGACCGTACGAGAGGCGTTAACATTTTATAATTTCGTCCGCAATTGCCATAGCTCTGGGAAAAAATAATGATCTAGTACCCGTTTTAAATAACCAACGCCGGAGGAGCCGCCTGTTCCAGTTTTATGTCCGATAATGCGTTCGACCGTTTTCATATGTCTGAAGCGCCATTGCTGCATCCAGTCTTCTAAGTCAACAAGCTTTTCAGCAAGTTGATACAAATCCCAATATTGATCGACATTCCGATAAACTTCCATCCAGGCACGCTCTACACTTTCATTTGCCTCATAGGTCAGACGCACATCCCGATTTATGACGTCCTTATCAATTTCAAACCCTGCCTTAGCTAACGCTTCAATAGCAACATCGTACAAACCTGGAGAATCATACGCCTTTTTCAACTCCGCAAGTAATTCCGGATCCTTTTCGTAAATTTTTAAAATATGTGGCGTTTTATAGCCTAAAGCGAATTCAACTAAACGATATTGATACGATTGAAAGCCTGACGCCTGACCAAGCTTGTCTCTAAACTCTAAATATTCACTCGGGGTCATCGTCGCTAAAACATCCCACGCTTGAATGATTTGATTTTGTATATTAGAAACCCGCGCCAGCATTTTAAACGCTTGTTGAAATTTTCCTTCTTGTATCGATTTTGTCGCTGCTTGAATTTCATGAATCGTCAATTTCAACCATAGTTCACTTACTTGATGGATAATAATAAAAAGCATCTCATCGTGGTGGTCTGACAAGCGATGCTGTGATTTAAGTATTGTATCAAGGGATAAATAATCACCGTAAGTCATCCGTTCTTTAAAATCAGTATGAATATTTTTCTCATTAGAATCGACCATGACAATTGCACTCCCTTTTTCTTTTCATTTTAACATATACAATAACGGTTAAATATGTTGAATTGGAATTATTCCTGCTGATAAACTATGATTATTAGAGACGTATTTTATAAAGGAAGTGGAAACATGCGCGTTGTTGATAATATTGCCGATTTAATCGGGGATACGCCGTTAGTTAAATTAAATAAATTGAATCCCGCAAACGGTGCTGATGTTTACTTGAAATTAGAATCATTTAACCCGAGTGGAAGTGTAAAAGACCGGGCAGCTTACAACATGATTGTCGAAGCAGAAAAGGCTGGTTTATTAAAAGAAGGTTCGACTATTATTGAACCGACAAGTGGAAATACGGGGATCGGACTTGCGATGAATGCAGCTGCAAGAGGATACCGGGCCATTTTGACGATGCCAGATACGATGACAAAAGAACGGATCAATTTATTAAAAGCTTACGGGGCAGAAGTCGTTTTAACACCTGGGGACTTAAAAATGCCAGGTGCAATTGAAAAAGCAAGGGAACTTTTAAAAGAAATCCCGAATAGCTTTATGCCGATGCAATTTGAAAATATGGCAAATCCGGATGCACACCGAGAAACGACAGCAAAAGAAATTGTTGAAGCAATGAAGACCATTGGAAAACCGTTATCTGCTTTCGTTGCTTCATCGGGTACAGGAGGAACAATTACAGGTACTGGTGAGGAACTGAAAAAAGTTTACACAGATCTAACTGTTCATGTCGTTGAACCATCTGGGTCTCCAGTTCTATCTGGTGGAAAGCCTGGAAAACATAAGCTCGTTGGAACAAGTCCTGGGTTTATTCCAGACACATTAAATTTAGAGGTCTGTGATGAAATCATGCAAATTGAAGACGACCAAGCATACAATGTAACTCGTCGACTAGCCCGTGAAGAAGGAATTTTAATTGGTCCCTCAGGTGGGGCTACGTGTTATGCAGCGATTGAAGTGGCGAAAAGGTTAAAGCCAGGGGAAGTCGTTATCGCGATTGCTCCTGATAATGGCGAACGTTATTTATCAGGCGATTTATTTGACTTTTAAGATGCGTAGGAAAATATGGGATATATACAAAAGACAGGTTGTTGCAGCCTGTCTTTTATCATATAATCAATTTATAGAATATTTAAAAAGGGAGGCGGGACTCAATGGTTGAATTTGAGTCGACATTACCTTTTATATTAATCTTTGCTTTACCAGGAATCTTTTTAATATCTTATATATTTACTGGGACGATATCTCCAAAATATGAAGACGAACCTTATGTTTATAAAGTTTGGAAAAACGTTTTAATTACTATCTTTCTCGTAGCTTTTTTGGGTGGCTTATCTCTATATACTTTTGAGATTGTAGAATTTTCATTTAAATGGTTTTTAATCATCTTATTTTCTATACAAATAGTTATCCAGATGTATTTAGACCGAAAACATATGAGTCATACGAATCTATTCATAACAGACTTTGTTTCAGGGGTATATATTTTAGTTGTATTTTTTCTATTTCTTTAATTTTTCATAATTCGCTTTCTGCAATTCTTTATAGCGTTACGATTAAATTTCATCTCCCTATTCTTCTCCTCAACCATTCTTTCAAAACTGCACTTTTCCTTCAAATCATATTATTTTAAAATACCTTCTTTTCCGTGAGCCGATTACTCGACTTAAGGTCGATTATTTGATAATATTTAGATAGACGAAATAAACGTTTTCCGAAATAAAGAAGGAAGGTTAATAAAACTTGGAACAAAGGGAAGCTTCAAAACGGAATTTGGCGATTATGTGGTTCGCCAATTTTTTTATTGCGGGTAGTATGACAATGGTAATGCCTTTTTTATCATTGTATATCGATTCACTCGGGGATTTTTCTGAAGGATATGTTAGAACGTGGTCTGGTTGGACATTTGCCATTACATTCGTAACGGCTTTTATTTTTTCACCGATCTGGGGACGTTTAGGTGATAGGCACGGAAGAAAGCCGATTTTAATTATGGCAAGTACAGGTTTAGCAATTAGTCTATTTTTAATGGGACATGTGACATCCGTTGCACAACTATTTATATTACGATTTATTATGGGAGTATTCACAGGATTTATCCCGATATCCCAAGCACTTATTTCAACGCAAACACCGAAAAAAGTCGCTGGTCGTGTTTTAGGAACGTTACAAACTGGAAGTATTACTGGAACGTTAATGGGACCACTTATGGGTGGAATGCTCGCGGATAACTTCGGATTTTCAACAACCTTTCAGCTTACATCAATTACTGTATTTCTAGCTGGACTCCTCGTTTTATTTGGAGTTAAAGAATTTAAGCTTGAAGAAAATGTTGAGAATGCGACGAACTTAACGAGAAGAGAAGTTTTACAGTTTATTCTAAAACGCCCAATGCTCGTATCAGTCATTGTTATGACGATGTTTATCCAAATTGCTCATTTTGCGGTTCAGCCAATTTTAGCGTTATACGTACAAGAATTAAACGGACCCGCAAATATCGCCTTTATATCTGGATTAGCATTTTCAATTACTGGACTCGGAAACTTAATGATGACAAGACAATGGGGACGACTCGGTGATAAGATCGGTTATGAAAAAATATTAATCGGCTTACTCATCGCTGCAGCTGTCGTTTATTTACCAGGTGCTTTCGTTAATGAGGTTTGGCAATTAGTCGTCGTTCGATTTTTACTCGGGGTCACACTCGGTGGACTGATGCCACTACGAATGGCTTACATCCGTCAAGCCGCTCCAATTGCGATTCAAGGGGAAGTTATCGGCTATAATACGTCATTACAATTTTTAGGTAATGTGATTGGACCCGTTCTCGGTGGTGTCATTTCAGGCTATTATGGTATTGCATCTGTCTTCATATTCACAAGTATTATGTTACTGTTAAGTGGACTTTCACTTTTACTATTTTATATGAAAGAAAAGAACGCAGAAAAACTGGCTCATTCTGCAAAGTCAAAACCGAAGCAGCCTCGCATGAATCTGATTAGCGATAAACGATAAACGAAACGAAAGCTTGTTAATCGATTGAAAAAGATTAACAAGCTTTTTTCATTCCCCACACGTGTGAAAAAATACAAAATACGTTATGATAGAGTAGAATCTATTTTGAAAGGGGTTTTGACGTTGGATAAAAAAATGAACGTTGAAAGTTTTAATTTAGACCATACAAAAGTTAAAGCGCCATACGTTAGACTTGCAGGTACGAATGAAGGTTTAAATGGCGATCAAATTTATAAATACGATTTGCGTTTCAAGCAGCCGAATAAAGCGTTTATGAAAATGGATGCCCTTCACTCATTAGAGCACCTTATGGCAGAGAATATTCGCAATCATTCGGATAAAATTATCGATATCGGGCCGATGGGTTGCCAAACAGGTTTTTATTTAACTGTTATTAATCATGACGATTACGATGATATTTTGAACATTATAGATAAAACGCTAAATGATGTGTTAAACGCGGATGAAGTGCCAGCGTGTAATGAAGTGCAATGTGGTTGGGCTGCGAATCACAGTTTAGAAGGGGCAAAAGAGCTTGCCAAAGAATTTCTTGATAAAAAAGATGAGTGGAAAGATGTTTTTGGTGACCATTAAAGCAATGAGGGTGGCTGGGACA
>CALKAL010000194.1 GCA_937983065.1 uncultured Bacillaceae bacterium
CTCCCGCAGGAGTCTACGTATATTTCCAGAGCTAGTTTATTCATCGTTCGGTTTTCAATTCATCCTTTTTGTTTTGTCCCAGCCACTATTTTTTTACGCAGATTTGGTCAATTTTTCTTCTTTAGCGACTTTTAAAAATCGCCTAGTTTCAGCAACGACAATGCCTGATAAACCGAGAAGTCCAATTAAGTTAGGTACTGCCATCAAGGCATTCATAATATCAGCAAAAGTCCAAACAAGGTTTAACTCGACAACAGCTCCTGTGAAAACAAATAACAAAAATAATACTTTATAAATGGACATCCCGCGATTTTTTGTTAAATAACCGTAGCATTTTTCCCCGTAATAGGACCATCCAAGCACCGTAGAAAATGCGAAAAAGATAACACCGAATGCAACGATATAACTACCCGTTGAACCTAAGAAGTAGCCAAAAGACTGTGATGTTAAATCAGCGCCATCTGCACCTGATGTGTATATCCCTGCCATAACAATTGTAATTCCTGTTATGGAACAGACGATAATAGTGTCAATAAACACTTGAGTCATTGACACTAATGCTTGCCTACCAGGAAAATCCGTTTTAGCCGCAGCTGCAGCAATTGGAGCAGACCCTAACCCAGCTTCATTCGAGAAGACTCCGCGTGCAACTCCGTAACGAATGACTGCACCAATAGCACCACCTGCAACGGCTGTACCAGTAAAGGCGTCTTTAAAAATTAAGCTTATTGCACTAGGGACTAAATCTAAATTAAGCCCCATAATAACTAGCCCACCGATAACATAAAATAATGCCATGAATGGGACGAAATAAGCTGTAACTTTTCCAATACTTTTAATTCCTCCAATTATGACGAGTGCAGCAAGAACCATTAAAATAGCTCCTGTCGCCCAACCAGGGATACTAAAAGTTGAACTTAAAACATCTGAAACCGTATTAGACTGAACCATATTTCCGATTCCAAAAGCGGCAACGGCACCAAATATAGCGAATATAATTCCTAACCACTTGGCATTTAACCCTTTTTCTAAATAATACATCGGGCCGCCTGACATCGTACCATCCTCGTTCTCTACTCTGAACTTTACAGCTAAAATTGCTTCTGCATACTTTGTAGCCATACCAAAGATTGCCGTAATCCACATCCAGAAAACCGCACCGGGCCCACCGAGTACGACGGCTGTTGCTACTCCAGCAATATTACCAGTTCCAATAGTAGCTGCCATCGCTGTTGTTAAGGCTTGATAATGACTAATATCACCTTTCGACTTTTTATCTTGGGAAGATTTTGAAAAAGATAATTTTAATGCATAAGGAAGAGATCTAATTTGTAAAAAGCTTAAACGGAATGTTAAGTAAATACCAGTTCCAACGATTAAAACTAACATCGGTGGTCCCCAAACAAAATCGCTAACTTTACCTAGAAAATTCATGAAAGCTTCCATTTTGAACCTCCTTAATAAGTATTTATTAAATAATATTCAGATTATTCGATAACTTGTCATTCTTTTTAATAAAAAACACATACCTTTTAATCGGTTCATTTTTTGTTTATCATATTTATTAGAAGGATAAAGAAAGATAAACAGTAAAGGTGATGAACAATGGTTAAAGTGTTATTCGTCTGTCTAGGAAATATTTGCCGTTCACCAATGGCAGAAGCGATTTTTCAAGATTTAGTTATAAAAAAGGGGCTCGATGAACATTTTGTTATCGATTCAGCAGGCACCGCGAACTATCATGTCGGTAAACCGCCCCACGATGGAACAATGAGTAAACTGAAGGAAAAAGGAATTGATGGAAGTGGCTTAGTGGCAAGACAAGTTACCGAGGAAGATTTCATTCATTTCGACTATATCGTTCCTATGGATGATGATAATATAGAGTCTCTTGAAAAGTGGATTCAAAAAGATCAAAATGTCATTGTAAAGAAGCTGTTAGATTATATACCAGATTCCACAATTAAAAATGTCCCTGATCCGTATTACACGGGGGACTTTGAAGAAACCTATCAATTGATAACAGAAGCGTGTCAATATTTACTCGCTGATATAAGAAGTGTGAACGATTTTTAGAATAGGAGGAATAAAAAATGTCATACAAACGATCAATCGCGATTGGGGCAGCTATCGGATTTGCCTTTGCTATGTTAAAGAAAAATAGTAGACAAGAATTCGTAAAAGATTCTAAAGAGGTTATTGAACAAATAAAATATACTTACAACAACCCTAATCGGGCAATTAATGATTTACAAAATCGATTAATTAAAATTAACGGTGGAACAGTCAAGCTCATCGAACAATTAGAGCAAGTAGAAACGTATTTCAAAAAATGAAAGCAAAATGTAGGTGGCTTAAGTGATTTTTGAAAAACAGTTTTGGAAAGAGTTGTTCTTTCAATTTCAAAAGCTTGATGTAGCAGGCATGTCTGCTCAGCTTTCATATTATTTTCTACTTTCTTTATTTCCGTTTCTCATATTTTTGTTTACATTAGTCGGGTATTTGCCTATATCTGCTGATGTTGTTTTTAACGTATTGAGAGAGTATGTCCCTCCTGAAAGTATGACATTAATTCAAGATACGTTAGTTGAACTAACAGACAATCGCCGAGGAGGCCTTCTTTCAATCGGGATTATCGGTATGATTTGGGCGGCTTCAAACGGGATTAATGCATTAGTTCGCGTGTTTAACCGGGCTTATGATACGCCAGAGGATCGTCCATTTATCGTCGTGCGACTTATATCGATCGTATTAACGATAGCGATGCTGTTAGTCATAGCTGTTGCACTTGCTTTACCCGTCTTTGGAAGAATGATCGGAGAATATGTTTTTTCCTTTATCGGTTTTTCTGATGCTTTTATTCAATTTTGGCAAAAGATTCGCTGGGTCATTTCATTTGTTGTCATTGTTTCAATCATGACTGTTCTGTTTTTACTAGCGCCGAACAAACGAATGCATATTTCCCACGCCTTACCAGGAGCTATTGTTGCGACGATTGGCTGGCAATTAACGTCCTTTGGTTTTTCCTTTTACGTTGAAAATTTCTCGAATTATTCAGCGACGTACGGAAGCTTAGGGGCAATTATCGTTCTTATGATTTGGATATTTTTATCGGGAATGATGCTTATAATCGGTGGAATCGTTAATTCAATATTACAAAAGCATAATCGCAGTTTAATAACGTGAATTAAAAAAGAACGCTAAAGGTACTGACTCC
>CALKAL010000195.1 GCA_937983065.1 uncultured Bacillaceae bacterium
TTCATCTGCTGTTGATTTTTCTTCTTGTAAAATTCATCTTTTACGTTGGAAGTGGTGTTATCAGTCATAAATTAGCCCACCTTTCCCATTAGATATACTACTGTGAAAATAAAGACCCATACGACGTCGATATAGTGCCAATATAAGCTTGCAATATAAAACTTTGGAGCTGTATATAAGCTTACACCACGATTTCGGTTTCGAATTAATAGACCAATGATCCACGCTAATCCGAAAGCGACGTGCGCACCATGGAAACCAACTAGTGCATAGAACGATGATGAAAATGCAGAAGTTGTAAAGCCATGTCCGTAATCTGTTACGTAATGATAAAACTCATAAACCTCTAGTCCTAAGAAGCTTAATCCTAATAGGACGGTTATCCAGAACCAAAGTCTCATCTTCTTAGCGTCACCATTTCTCATATGGTAAATCGCATAAACACTCGTTAAGGAACTTGTTAAAAGGATCATTGTCATAATGAATACAAGTCCTAATCCGTATAACTCTTCAGCTGGAACACCATCTAAATGTGAATTTTTAAGAGCTAAATAAGTCGCGAATAAACTTGCGAATAGAACTGTTTCTCCACCTAAGAAGAACCAAAATCCTAAAAATTTATTTCGACCTTCAAGGGTGGCTCTTTCTGGATTTTTCGGTAAATTATCCGTTTTTAATAGATCTTCCGCCATTATGAACCATCCCCCTCTTTTTCAAGTTCTTCTTTAGGAATGTAATATCCTAAATCGTCCTTAAAGGAACGTACAAACATACTACCTGCCCATACTAAGAATCCGATTATACCTAAAATCCAATATGGACCTTGATAAATAACTCCTAAACCGAGTAAGAATAACCCGAGTGAGAACATAAACGGAATGAATGAGTTATTAGGCATATGAATATCGCCTAATGGTTCACCTGGTAGCATTTTACCGTTACCTTCAGTTTTCTCTATCCATAATGGATCTAAACCACGCGTTAATGGTAACTGCTTAAAGTTATAATACGGTGGTGGTGATGGTATTGACCATTCAAGCGTACGCCCATCTTCCCATGGGTCGGCTCCAGCTTTTTCACCATTACGAGATGTAATAATAATATTGTAAACAAAGATTAAAACGGCAAAAGCCATTAAAAATGCTCCGATAGTACTAATTAAGTTGAACAAATCTAATCCTTGACCTTCTAGGAATGTCCAATAACGTCTCGGCATACCCATTAATCCTAGGAAATGCTGTACGAAAAACGTTAAATGGAATCCGATAAACAAGAGCCAGAAAAACCAGTGATTTAGTTTTTCGTTTAAAATCTTACCGAACATTTTCGGCCACCAGTAAATTAAACCAGCGAATATACCTAATACTGTTCCACCGACGATAACGTAGTGGAAGTGCGCAACTACGAAATACGTATCGTGATATAGGAAGTCAGACGCTGCTGAAGCAAGCATGATTCCAGTCATTCCACCGACCGTAAATGATGGGATAAAACCTAAAGCAATAACCATAGGCGATGTAAACTTAATACTTCCACCCCACATGGTGAGTAGCCAGTTGAATATTTTTATACCTGTAGGAATAGCTATTGCCATCGTCGCTACGGCGAATATCGAGTTCGCAATTGGTCCTAAACCAACCGTAAACATATGGTGTGCCCAAACTAAAAATCCTAGGAACGCGATAAGTACAGTCGCAAAGACCATGGAAGAATATCCGAATAGTCTTTTTCTTGAGAATGTTGAAATGACCTCACTGAATACTCCGAACGCGGGTAAAATTAATATATATACCTCAGGGTGTCCGAATATCCAGAATAAATGCTCCCAAATAATAACGTTACCACCCATAGATGGTTCAAAGAAATTCGCACCGAATAAACGGTCAAAAGTTAGAAGGAATAGACCGATTGTTAATGCTGGAAACGCGAATAGAATTAAAATGTTCGCAACGAAGGAAGCCCATGTAAATAATGGCATACGCATAAACGTCATACCTGGACCCCGCATCGAAATAACTGTCACGATAAAGTTAATACCTGCCATTAACGTACCGAATCCAGCTATTTGTAAACCAACTGAGTAAAAGTCTAATCCATGTCCTTCAGAATATATAGATAGTGGCGCATATGCTGTCCAACCTGCATCTGGAGCACCACCAGTAAACCATGAAACGTGTAGTAAAAGTCCACCGAACACGAATAACCAAAAACCTAAAGAGTTAATGAACGGGAACGCAACATCACGGGCTCCTATTTGTAACGGAATAATGGCGTTCATCAACGCGAACAATAATGGCATTGCAGCCAGAAAGATCATCGTTGTTCCGTGCATTGTCATCAATTCATTATAAAATTGTGCCGAGACAAATTCACTGTTCGGAAACATTAACTGAATACGGATGATTAATGCTTCTATTCCAGCAAGAATAAAGAAGAAAAATCCACCGATTAAGTATAAATGTGCGATTTTTTTATGGTCAACGGTTGTAAGATAGTCCCATAATACAGACCAAAAACCAGCTTTTTGTCTCGTTGCTGCTAATGAGCTCACACTTTTAACCTCCCTTTACATTTATAGAACAACCTTACTTTTATTCTTCATCTTCGTTATCTTCTTCTGCTGCTTCGTCTTCATCCTGCTCTTCTTCATCCTGTTCATCTTCATCAGGGAAAATGGCAGATAGATCAGATTCAATATAATTACCATCTTCAGCGTTTGCAGAAGTAATTTCACTCGGACTTAGTGTAAGAAGATATTCAATAATCTTATCTGCTTCTTCATCAGTCAAATCATAAGGCGCTTGAACCATTAAGTTACCAGGTTTCATGTCGCGACCTTTCGTTTGAATCCATTTGTGTAAATTCTCTTCTGTAAAATCAAATACTCCTGCTAATTTTTCACGATCAGCAAAGTTAGTTAAGTTAGGTCCTGTTTTGTTTGGAGATGAACCAATCGCATGACATGCTAAACAATTATCGCCAAACAATTCCTGACCTTCTTGAGCTGTTGCAGATTCTGGAACTGCATCAGGATCAACTTGTTGCATATCAAGTACCCATTGCTCAAACTCTCCTGGGCTAACTGCGATAACTTTGAAGTCCATTAATGAGTGTGATGGGCCACAAAGCTCAGCACATTTACCCCAGTAGATTCCTTCTTCATGGGCATCAATCCACATTTCATTTCGGTTACCTGTTGGGTTAACATCCATTTTTCCTGCTAACGGTGGTACCCAGAATGAATGAATAACGTCTTCAGAGAGTAAAGATATATTTACCTTTCTATCTGTTGGAATGTACAAGTCCTGACTCGTCGTAATATCGAAATCTGGATACTCAAAATGCCACCAATACTGTTTTCCAGTGACATTAACCCAAATCTGGTCTAAATCTTCCCCTTCTTCATTTACTTCAGCCGATGTATCAACTAATGAAAACGTAGACTGCACTGTTGGTATCGCTAAAATTAAAAGTAGAAGAATCGGTATAACTGTCCAAAGCGTCTCTAAAGCATGGTTTCCTTCTACTTGCTTTGGAATATGGTCTTCTTGTTGTTTTTTACGACGATACCTAAAAACTACATAAACGTAAATAATCATAACAACTAAAAATACAACGGTCATTATAATGATACTTAGGATCATTAAGTCGTAAATGTTTTTTGCAGATTCACCTTGTGGTTGAAGTGCACTTAAGAATGGCTCACCACATCCTGCCAAAACAATGGTCATTAACGCTAGGGTGAAAATGACCTTAAACCTACTCATCCAGCCTTTCATCCTTTTATTACCTCTCTTTCTCTTATTATTCTGAAGTTGTTAAATTAATTATATAAAAATAATTAAGAAAAGAAAATTTTTCTTAATTTTTTATAAAAATGAAGGGATCGTAGCTACGACCATTCCAATGAATAATAATGTTAAGTAATTTAATGAATATAAAAACATTCGGCGTGCCCATTTATTATCTTCACTTGTGAAAATACCATAAAACGCTAATACAATCCAGCCTAAATTTAGGATCGTAGCAAATATGACAAAGATTGTACCTAAAGGATATAAATAAAAAGGTAATGGTAATAAACATATCGTGTATATTAAAATTTGCCTTTTTGTCATTTTAAAGCCACGTACAGCTGGTAACATGGGAACTCCAGCATTTATATAATCATCATTTTTCATCATCGCAAGCGATAAGAAATGCGGTATTTGCCATAAAAACATAATTAGAAATAATACAAATGGATATAAGCTAAATGATGAATCAATTGCTGCCCAACCAACTAACGGTGGAGCCGCTCCTGAGAAACAACCAACTACTGTATTAATAGTATATTTTCTCTTTGTCCACATCGTATACAAAATGACGTAAATGAACCAACCTATAAATCCATAAAGAGCCGACAGTGGTGAAGCGATATAAAGTAGGATAACTCCTATAATTGAAAAAGCAATTCCCATCGTTAAAATAGCTCTTAATGATATAGTACCCGTTATTGTGGCTCTTTTACTCGTCCTTTTCATTTTATGATCAATATCACGATCATAATAGTTGTTTAGAATAGCGGCACCAGCTATGATGAATGCCGTTCCTAACATGACGAAAATAAAGCTAACCCAATGATCAAAAAATCTCTCGCCTGTAAAAAATAAAGCTAACCAAAAACCAGTAAAAGCAGTAATTAAATTAGAATTAACGATACCTATCTTAATTAAAGCAAGAAAATCTTGCCAATAATCTTTGAATGTTATGGTTGAATCGTCAATAATTTCATCTGTTCTTATTGTTCGAGGTCCATCCATTAGTCATTCAGTCCCCTCAAGTCTTTATGTAAAATACGTTATAAAAATATAATAAAAAAGCTATAATCATTGTATCACTTTAAACGCTTTACTTCCATTTAACCATACATTCAAAAATTTTGCTGTGAAAAATATGTGAAAACTAACTACAAAAACTAACTTATCATATCTTATCGAATCTTGTCATCAAAATTTTAATTTAAAACCGTTATAATCGCTAAAATGTTACTAATTTGAAACAATTATTGTTTCCATATTTACTGTTTTTATATTAGGATATATAATAGGCTTTTAAAAAAGAGAGGTGACAACATAACCGTGAGAAATATCTTCGGACCAAAACCGATAGCTGTTATGTCAGTTTTTACGATGTTAATTGTTCTAATCGGCGGAGCATTAGTAACGAAAACAGATTCTGGACTAGGTTGTGGTCGAACATGGCCATTATGTAAAGGACAATTAATTCCGTCTAGCGTTGATTTAGATTTAATTTTTGAGTATAGTCACCGTTTATTTTCTGGACTAGCGATTATCTTTGTAATCATTCTTTCGATATATGCATGGAGACGTTACAACCATGTTAAAGAAGCTAGACCATTAGTTGTTATAACAATTATATTTTTCATCATTCAATCTTTGTTAGGCGCATTAGCTGTCATCATAGACCAAAATGATCTCGTTAAAGCATTACATTTCGGTATTTCATTAATTTCATTTGCGACCGTCTTTTTGCTCGCGCTCATAATTTTTGATGTAGATAAAAAATATCAAACAGATCGGCTAACGATACCAAAGAAATTAAGAATTCAATACTATAGTTTATTTATTTTCACTTTAGTCGTCGTTTATACAGGTGCTCTCGTTAGACATATGAACTCGAGTCTAGTATGTCGGGACTGGCCCTTCTGTTTTAATGATCAGCCTTTCGCGTTTAGTGATTATTCGATAGAACAGTGGGTACATATGGGGCATCGATTATTCGCAGCCGTCTTAGCCATTTGGGTAATCGGATTACTATTTTACATCATTAAGCATTACAAGCATGAAAAAGTGATTTACAACACATGGCTATTCAATACTGGCTTTCTCATTTTACAAGTTGCATTAGGAGCTCTTATTCTCGTTACAAAATTAAATATGTTTATTTCTCTCTCGCACGCGTTAATGATTTCGTTATTCTTCGCTGTATTAAGCTACTTAATCATGCTTGCTAGAAGAAGTGCATTAAAAGAAAAGTAAGGGACTATATAACGGTCCCTTACTTTTTTATTCTTTATTCAAATTCAATAATTAAATCACCCGTTTCAATCGTATCTAGTGCTTTAACATGAATTCTTTTAATAACACCTTCAAATGGGGCTTGAATCGTCGTTTCCATTTTCATTGATTCCGTAATGATTAGATGGTCGTTTTTCTTCACTTTTTCCCCTTCAGTGACGAGGACATTAACAATCGTTCCTGGCATCGTTGCCCCAATATGTTTACTATTCGAACGATCGGCTTTTTCTCTTCTTAAAGTGACATCTTTAATACTTTCATCCTTCACAACAACTTCTCTAGGTTGACCGTTTAATTCAAAAAAGACAGTTCGTGTTCCATCTTTTTGGGCTTCACCGATTGAAATAAGTTTAACTATCAATGTTTTTCCTTGTTCTATTTCAACCGGAATCTCTTCTCCTAATCTTAAACCGTATAAGAAGGACGGCGTATCTAAAACAGAAACATCCCCGTATTGATCAACAAACTCGTAATACTCTAATAATACTTTCGGATATAACGCATACGAAATGACGTCTAATTCAGAAACGTCCCTTCCAGTTTTATTTTGAAGCTCATCCTTTAAAGATTCAAAATTAACATTTTTTAATAATTCGCCTGGTCTACCCTTTAACGGCTGCTTATCTTTTAAAATAATCCGTTGTAATTGTTTAGGGAAGCCTTGATATGGTTGACCGATATACCCTTGGAAAAATTCGACGACTGAATTAGGAAAATCTAATGTTTCTCCTTTTTCATAAACATCATCGACCGTTAAATTGTTTTGCACCATGAAAAGAGCCATGTCACCAACGATTTTAGAGGAAGGTGTTACTTTAATAATGTCACCGAACATATCATTAACCGTACGATACATCGTTTTGACCTCTTCCCACCGTTCACCTAGTCCGACTGCTTTTGCTTGTTGTTGCAGGTTACTATATTGTCCTCCTGGCATTTCATGAAAATAAATTTCTGGGTGAGGTGCATTCATGCCACTTTCAAAATCAGAATAATATTCCCTAACATCTTCCCAATATTTCGCAATTTCATTATAAGCATCAATATTAATAGATGGTTTTCTATCGGAACCTTCAAGAGCATAGTATAAACTATTCGCACTTGGCTGAGACGTATTTCCTGCCATCGAACTAGCAGCTACATCAATCGCATCAACACCAGCTTCAATCGCTTTCATATACATCATAATTCCATTTCCACTCGTATCGTGAGTATGTAAATGGACTGGAATATTAATTTCTTCTTTCAATGTTGAAATGAGCTGATAAGCTGCTTCTGGCTTTAATAGGCCCGCCATATCTTTAATGCCTAATATATGGGCTCCTTCTCCCTCTAATTGTTTAGCTAAATTGATATAGTAGTCGAGATTGTATTTCGGACGGTTTGAATCCAAAATATCACCAGTGTAACACATGGCAACTTCAGCTATTTTATTTTCTTTTAACACCGCTTCAATAGCTGGTTTCATTCCTTCAACCCAATTTAAGCTATCGAAAATTCTGAAAACATCAATTCCATGTTCCGCACTATGCTTAACAAAATTTTCAATAACATTGTCTGGATAGTTCGTATATCCAACCGCATTGCTCGCCCTAAGTAACATTTGGAATAATACATTCGGCATTTTTTGACGAAGTTTTCTTAATCGTTCCCAAGGGTCCTCCCTTAAAAAGCGATAACTAACATCAAAGGTCGCTCCACCCCACATTTCCATAGAAAAAAGATTCGGAAGCAAATGCGACGTTTCTTCAGCAATATTTAATAAATCTTTCGTTCGAATACGCGTTGCAAGTAGTGACTGGTGTGCATCACGAAACGTAGTGTCTGTTAAAAGTACTTCATTTTGTTCCTTCATCCATTGAACAACACCATCTGGCCCTTTTTCATCTAAAATTTGCTTCGTCCCTTCATTAACAGGAGAATCGAATGAAATCAATGGCTTTCGTGGCTTATTAAAAATAGGCTTTTTTACACCATTTTCAGGTTGCCTACTATTAATCGTCGTATATCCTAAATAAGACAACATTTTCGTCCCGCGATCTTTCGGCTTTTTAAATATAAATAACTCGGGTGTTGAATCGATAAAAGACGTATCATAAACTCCATTTAAAAAGTTCTCGTGCATAATGACGTTTTCTAAAAAAGGAATGTTCGTCTTGATGCCACGAATCCGAAACTCCTTTAAATTACGAACCATTTTATGAGCCGCTTGTTCGAACGTCATCGCCCATGTTGACACTTTCACGAGTAACGAATCATAATGCGGTGAAATAACAGCCCCTTGGAAGCCATTACCTGCATCTAAACGAACACCAAAACCACCACCAGAACGGTAGGCGACAATTTTCCCTGTATCAGGCATGAAATTGTTTAACGGATCCTCTGTTGTCACACGCGATTGAATTGCATAGCCGTTTGTTTTAATGTCTGATTGAGATGGAATGCCGCAAATTTTTCCGTGGAGGGGTTCGCCCATTGCAATATGTAATTGGGTTTGTACAATGTCAACGCCTGTAATCATTTCAGTAATCGTATGCTCAACTTGAATACGTGGATTAACCTCAATAAAATAATAATCATGCTCAGTCACTAAAAACTCTACTGTCCCAGCGTTAATATAGCCAACTGACTCCATTAATTTAACAGCAGCTTCACATATTTCCCTTCTTAATTTCTCATCTAACGAAACACTCGGAGCAATTTCAACGACTTTTTGATGACGTCTTTGAACGGAACAATCTCTTTCATATAAATGAATGAGATTTCCTTCTTTGTCACCTAAAATTTGTACTTCAATATGTTTCGGCTTTTCAATTAATTTTTCTACATAAACGTCATCATTTCCGAAAGCCGCCTGCGCTTCAGATTTCGCTCGCTCGTACGCCTCTTTTAACGCTTCCTTTGAACGAACAATGCGCATCCCTCGACCGCCGCCACCTAATGACGCTTTAATAATAATCGGAAACCCGTGCGTTTGCACAAATGCTTCTATTTCGCTTAAATTTGCAACAGGGCCATCTGTGCCAGGAATAACAGGGATACCTGCTTCAATCGCCACATTTCTTGCCTTTACTTTATCACCAAATAAATCTAAATGATGGCTTGTTGGGCCGATAAAAGCAATCCCCTCTTCTTCACAACGCTTGGCAAATTGGACGTTTTCTGATAAAAATCCGTATCCAGGATGAATCGCATCGACCCCTACACGTTTAGCAATCGCAATAATCCCTTCAATATCTAAATATGCATCAATTGGCTTTTTCCCTTCACCGACTAAATAAGCTTCATCAGCTTTATAACGATGGTAAGATCCCGTATCTTCTTCAGAATAAATAGCAACCGTTCTTAAATTCAATTCCGTGCACGCCCGAAACACACGAATCGCAATTTCTCCTCGATTTGCTACAAGAACTTTATTAAATCGTTTGTTATTCATAAAAATACCCCTTTCACATTTAACTCAAGGTGTTTACTAATAAGTATTTTAATCATTTAGCAAATTTAAAATAAAAAAAGAAACCCAAACAAAATTATTACAATTCGTTTGAGTTTACTTAGAAGATTTTTGTTTTTGTGCGGCCTCATGTAATACACTAAGCTCTCGTTCTAAATTTTCTAAGATTTCTTTACCAGTTGATTCTTTAATTAATTTTAAACGGACAGCAAAATTAATTTCCCTAGAAAGTCCAAACATTTGCGTATCTAAAACCTCTTCATAAAGAGGACATTGAGGCATCGTTAAATTATCCATTTGCACCTTAATGAGTTGCAAAATTTGATCAGCATCAGCCTTTAAGAGGGCTAGGGCTTGTTTATTTTCTTCAAGCACAACTTTTGACGGCACAATTATTTCCCCCTAACAATATAAGCTATCTACTTCATTATATTATCGTCAAAGCTAATAAAATGCAAGAAAAGGGGGTAGCAATTTCTTTTATGTTTACATATAAAATTAACCCGTTTGAGTTTTAAATATTTTTTCTATCCTTTTCTTTTTTCAAAAATAAATTAAATCGTTCTAATCCTTTCAACTCCGTGCATCTTTGAATAAAGTTCTGTATACTAAATATAAATTGATACATAAGAGGTGACATAATGATAGTACAAGTACGTGGAAATGTTAAATTCCCGATAACACTCGATCCAACAGTTTGGATTTTCGATGATCGAAAAATTTTATTAGAAGATTTTTTAAAAAAAGGAGTCAACGCTGCGGAGGATGAAGCACTTAATGATGATCAAGATCTTCAACAAAAAACGAAGCCTCCTGTGAACCGAAGTTTGACGAAATATGAACGAGAAAAAGTGTTAGAAAATAGTTATATTATGCCTATTAAAGAGTTTCTTTATAATTCAGAACCAGAGGAAAATGTTGTGTCAGCTATTTTACATACTGATCATTCCGATGTGGAAATTTCATTTTCTGAGCTTGAAGATTCAGCTTTACTTTTTGCTTACAATGGTAAACCTTTAACAGACGGGCCTGTTCATGTCTATGTTCATAACAAAAGTAATCCAATTAAAGGCGTGCATACAATTACATTGAAATAAGCTAATTCATCGCCGACTTCAAATTAAAGAAGTCGGTTTTTTTATGGATTTCCTTCATTTGCTATTTATAGTTCCAGTTTATTCGATACAAACTATAGAAAAAAAGGAGTCCATCATTTATGACATATAAAAAGTGGTTTATCTTTTTCATGGCGTCATTGGCATCACTTTTATTAACGGCTTGTAACGGAGGAAACACGAATCAATCCCTCGATGATCAGCAGCCTGAAAGATTAAGCTCTCATAATGAATTGCAACAGGAACAAAGGGAGCATACGAATCAGGAAGCCGCAGACAGACTTGCTAAATTAGCAACCTCTGTCCCCAATGTTAATCGTGCTGGTGCAATCGTTTTCGGTGATTATACTATCGTCGGGATCGATGTAGATGCGGATTTAGATCGTTCGAGAGTTGGATCGATTAAATATTCCGTTGCCGAGGCAATAAAACATGATCCTTATGGCCATTATGCATTCGTTATCGCAGATGGTGATGTTGTTGAACGTCTAAATCGGATGGGTGAAATGATTAGCCAAGGTCATCCGGATGATGCGATTATTGAAGAAATAGCAAACTTAGTCGGCAGATATATGCCTCAAATTCCAGCTAAAGATAATCAGCCTAGGCAGCAGGACCGTGAGCAAAGCGGTGAACAAGACGATCAAATGCGAGATATTCAAGAAGACCAATCAAATCAAAATTTACAAAAGCGAAATAACAACGAGGATCAAAACCAAGACCGATCTTTATAAAAAATCGGCTGTCTACTCAGTAAGGAAATATTTGAGTAGACAGCCTTTATTTAATGTTCGATTTGAGCGTCTTCATGCTGTACATGTTCATTATAATATTGAATTCCGAATTGAGAGCCTTCAGAGACCATGTTCGCTTGGTCTAAATCGTCTGGTTGTCCGACCTTTTCAATGGGAAAGGTCGTTTCTTTATTAAAGAGCTTACCTACAAATAATATAACCGCTCCAACCATACTAATAAAAAAGAGAACACGTTTTAAAATAATGGATCCATCTCCTTTCATTATTTATTTCATAATACCCTTTTAAAACAATGATAAAACTCATTCGAAATCAGTTAAGACATGTTATAATATTTTTGAGGTGAAGCTGATGAAAGCAACATGCGTATTATGTGATAAAAAAGATGATATTCATCCGTATTCATTAACGGCAAAAAAGTTACAAAAGCGGAGAATCCAATCGTATATTTGTGAAGATTGTTATGATCGAATAGCCAAAAGTACGGAGGAAAAAAGATTAAAAAAAGCTGCGGATAAGTAATTATTTATCCACAGCTTTTTTCGCATTTCTTTCAAAATGTAGACGAGTTCGGTATATCGCTAAAACGAGTGTAATGATTATTAATACTTCAACCATCGGTAACCGCGCAATAATCGTAAATAACGCTAACATAATACAACCTAAAAAGAGAAGTATATATATAATGACCGATTTTAACACGGGTAATTTTTTCGCAAAGCCTAACTTATATGTAATGATTGATAAAATTAAAGTAACGATAAATAGTAGCCAAATTCCTGTCTCCCCACCGATATCGATTAAGAAATATCTCTCAATTGGCCATATATGGTATGTTTCTAATACTTGTTCAGCACTATCATTATTCATATGATATCCCCTCCTATGTCAATAACCATCATACTAAATGACACAAATTTTAGCCACTAAATACATTAATGTTTTCAAAATTTGTCACATCATGTACACTTAATATGAACGAGGTGATACTAAATGAAATTTCAACATAAAATGTTCCTTTTAGCAATCTTAGTCGTCAGCTGTTTTATAGCTTCTGCCATCGTTATAAGCTATCGCAATTATTGGTTATTTACTTTATTTTTACTCGGTGGCTTCTTTTTAATTAGTTACGGAATTAGATTAAAACGTATTTATTATGCGGAGGAAACAGAAGGTTAATCCAACGAAGGCGGATTAACCTTTATTATTTTTTTAAATCGATATAAGTAGTGATCGAATCGTAAATCGCTTTATTACAACAGATGATAGAATTTCCTTTTAACAGATCAACGGGCGACTGATCCGCTTTTGTCGTAATTCCTCCTACTTCATTCACAATGACCATCCCAGCAGCAATATCCCAAGGTGAAAGACGCATCGTAATATAAGCATCAATCATTCCTTCAGCGATAAAAGCAAATTCTAATGCTGCCGACCCATAAGACCGCGTTCCTTTTACCGTACGAACTAATTGATGGATTTTCTTTTCATCGAGCCTACGATTCGGAGTGGACCAGAAGCTATTTATTCCAATGACAGCCTCGTCAATCGTCTTATTTTCATCTAACGGCTCTAACTGAAGGCCGTTTTTAAAGGCTCCTTCTCCCCTAATTCCTTCATACATGACATCTGCCATCACATCGTAAATTAATCCGATTTCACCAATTCCATGATGATAAATTCCAATCGAAATAGCGAAAAACCGTTTCTGATGCACGAAATTCATCGTCCCATCAATAGGATCTACTAACCAAACCGTACCATCTAATGAGCGGACATCATCGCCCATCCCTTCTTCACCTAGCACTTGATGATGCCCATATTTACTCGTTATTTTTCCGTACAAAAACTGCTCGACTAATTCATCAATTTCTGTTACTAGATCTTTCCTGTCACGTTTATTACTTATTTTAAACGGACGAACCATCTCAGTTTTTATTAACTCACCAGCTTCAAACATCCACTGTTTAGCATCATTTAATATTTCAGTTCGACTTATGTTATCCATTGAATGAACTCCCTATAATTAAATAATATTTTAAAAACAACCCTTAATGTATGGTAGAATATTGTCGAGAAACATCATCATTAAGGAGTGAAAATATGACCTCATTTAACGGGTTTGAACAAAGAGATTTTGACATTTTTCTAATCGACGGACTTGAAGAACGGATGCATGAGCTTCGAACGCATATTTCTCCAAAGCTTGAAGCCATCGCACAAGCTATCCAGCCAACAGCTGCTTCAATGACTGGAGATGAAATGTTCGTTCATGTCGCTAAGCATGCTAGAAGGACGAAAAATCCACCGAATGATACGTGGTCCGCATTAGCTAATAGTAAAAGAGGCTACAAACAGCTACCTCATTTTCAATTTGGCATGTGGCATACTCACGTTTTTATATGGTTTGCGATTATTTATGAAAGTCCGATCAAAGTTCAATTTGCTGAAGAGCTCGAGCGACATAAAGATCATATTTTAAAAACGATTCCCGATGATTTCGTATGGTCAAAAGATCACATGCAGCCCGAAACGATTAGCCATGAAGCTATGAAAAATGGTGAATTCGATGCTGTAGTCAATCGATTAAAAACGGTTAAAAAAGCTGAGATATTGTGTGGTGTAACGATTGACCGCCATGACGACCGCTTGAAGGACGGACAAAAATTCATGACGTATTGTGAAGAGACGATTAAAAAGTTATCCCTATTTTATAACTTGACGAAAAAGATTGGACAGGCTTAATATTTTAGCCTGTCTTACTTTTCCATTTTAATTTTCCCCGTTTTAACTGCTTGTGCTTCCTTGACAACGCGATATGGGACGTAATTCGATTGCCTTTCAAATTTTTTAAATAGCTGTTTTTCTTGAGCTTTAGACGGAACAATCTCTTTAAACGATCGGTACGCCTCTAACACTTTATTTGCCTCAACATCATTTTCATACGCTTTTTCTACCGTTTGAAAAAATTCAATCACTTGAATCATTTCATCCGTATTCCAATCCTCTTCAATCGGATATTCATAGTTCATCGTATCACTCCTCAAACTTTGTCCAACGTTTTCGAATTGACTCAGCTTCGTTTATTATTTGATCAAACAATTGCTTCACAGTCGGAATGTCATTAATGCGCATAGCCACTTGACCAGCCCAAGCAAATCCTTCTTCGGTTTTTCCATCATAAATATATCGTTTGTTTGCTTCACCACTAATATAAGCTTTTAATCCGTCATAGCCGACATTTTTTTCTTCCAATTTTAAAATTTCATCCGTCCAACTATTTTTAAGTGCCCGGGCAGGTGCTCCAATTGATTTTTTAATTAAGACCGTCGATTTCTCATCTGCTTCCAGTAGCGCTCTTTTATATATATCGTGAGCGTGTACACACTCCTTCGTCGCAATAAATCGAGTACCCATTTCAATTCCTTCTGCTCCTAGCGCAAGGGCTGCCATTAATCCTCTACCATCACTAATACCCCCTGAGGCAATGACGGGGATTTCAAGAGCATCCACTACTTCAGGTGTTAATACAAAGGTACTAATATCATCCCGACCTAAGTGACCGCCACCTTCATAGCCAACAACCATCACCGCATCAGCACCGAGTTCTTGTGCTTTTAATGCTTGCCGTTTCGCTGCGACGAGGACGAGCTTTTTTATATTTGTTCCTTCGACCATTTTTAAAACAGGTTGCGGATTACCTCCCGTTACAGAAATGACGGGAACATTTTCTTCAACTGCTACGTTTACGAAATGTTCAAAAGATCTTCCATGCTGACCGATCGCAAAATTAACACCGAAGGGACGATTCGTTAATGATTTAACTGTTTTTATCTCTTCACGAAGCGCATCTTCATGAGGTAAGCTCATCGCAGTAATTTGACCGAGACCTCCAGCGTTAGAAACTGCTGCAGCCAGTTGTGCATACGCTAAATGAGCAAGCCCTCCTTGAATAATAGGAAGATTAATATTTAATAATTCAGTCACCCTTGTTTTAATAGTCAAGTCCCCTTCCCCCTTCATTTTCTTTAATTACCATATTATCACGAACAACGCTCGATAAAAATTATTTTAATTAAAAATATCCCCTTTAAGCTGCCGATCATATGCGGCGATACTTAAAAGGGAATTCATCTATCACTTATTGTTGTTCTGGTGTTAAAATCGTATCCGGGTCAATAAAGCTATACCCTTGCTCTTGAAGCCCTTCTACAATGTGAGGTAATGCTTCCTTCGTCCATTCTCTGTCATGCATTAATAAATTAGCACCAGGCTTTAATAATGAATAATCAACACCAACTTCAGGTCCTTCACCCGTCACCATTGCTTCGATTAGCTTATCTTTATCCATATACGGTTCAAAATAATCATAGCCATATGTCCAATTCATTAAAAGCATTCCTTCATCCTCAACGAGCTTGGATGCATAATCCGTATTGGCGCCGTGGGGAGCTCTGAAAAACTTTGGCTTTTCTCCAATCACTTCTTCGATTAGTTCATTTAAGCTTATAATTTCTTCATATTGCTCTTCTTCAGAAATTTGTTGTAAATTTTTATGGGAATATGTATGATTACCAATCGCAAATCCCATGTCATGAATTTCTTTTAAAACAGCTTGCTTTTCTTCCGTATTAATAAAATGTCCGTTGACAAAAAATATTGCTGGAACATCTAATTGTTTTAACGTTTTTGCCATCTCTAATCCGTTTTTATCGGGAACATCATCAATTGTAATTAAAACGACATTCGGATCGGCATCATCAATCGGAGCAAATCCACCAATTCCGACGATTTCATACATAATTTCTTTTTCCTCAATGGTTTCTTCTTCTGCCTGATGATTATCATCGTTTGTATTTTGTCCCTTTTCACCCGCTTCATCGACTTCATCCACTTCAGATTCGACAACTTCTGTTTCTTCTAAATCTTTTTCGTTTTCTGTTTCTTTATCTACTTCTTCTGATTGATCTGTTCTGTTATCATCTTCTGCTTCTTCGTTTCCATTTTGCGTACAACCAAATAAGATGATTGAAACGAAAATCAATATGAATCCTAATTTTTTCAAGTAAGCTCCCCCTCTATTTGATGTTAGTGGACCGGTGATTTCTTTTGTTTCGACTAAAATCACCATTTTCACCATAAAATTATGTCGCTTTAATTCTATTATAGTTCATATTTTGACAAAACGGATGAGACTTTATACTACTTTTTATGGAAATTTGGAGTACTTCAATCTTTTATTCAAAATTTGGCTAAAATTAAAAGGATATACGCTCATTTTAAACGGTGAGCATATACCCTTTGATTATTTATAAAATTTATTTAGCAATATGAATTGGTAAACCTAAAGCAACATCAGCTGCTTCCATGACTGCCTCACCTAAAGTTGGATGAGCATGAATCGTTAAAGCTAGATCCTCAGCCGTCATGCCTGCTTCAACCGCTAAACCAATTTCTGCGATAATATCACTCGCATTCGGTCCAGCTACTTGACCACCAATGACAAGACCGTCTGATTTACGGGTAACGAGTTTAACAAAACCATCTGTATCATTTAACGATAATGCTCGGCCGTTAGCTGCAAACGGGAATCTGCCAACTGTTACGTCGTAGCCAGCTTCTTTTGCTTCTTTTTCTGTGTAACCGACACTTGCTAATTCTGGATCTGAGAATACGACGGCAGGAATACCTAAATAGTCGATTTCAGATTTTTCACCACTGATTGCCTCAGCTGCGATTTTCCCTTCATAAGAAGCTTTATGTGCAAGTGGAGGCCCTTCAACAATGTCGCCAATCGCATAAATATTACTGACGTTCGTACGGCATTGTTTATCAATATTAATTAAACCGCGGTCAGTCATGTCAATTCCGACTGATTCAAGTCCCATTTCATCCGTATTCGGACGTCTACCAACTGTTACTAATAAGTAATCGGCTTCAACCGTTTTTTCCTCACCTTTTACTTCATACGTAACTTTCACACCGTCTTTTGTTTCTTCAACACCTTTAGCCATTGCCTCAGTAATGATTTCAACGCCTTTACCTTTGAGGCGTTTTTTCACTAACTGAGTCATTTGCTTTTCAAAGCCACCTAAAATATCTTTTGTTCCTTCTAGAATCGTCACTTCTGTACCGAAGCTTGCATAAGCTCCACCTAGCTCCGTTCCAATGTATCCTCCACCGATGACGACCATTTTCTTCGGAATTTCTTTTAAGTTTAACGCACCTGTTGAATCCAATACCCTATCTGAATAAGGGAACTGTTTTAATTCAATTGGGCGGGAACCTGTTGCAATAATACAGTTGTTGAACTTATATGTTTGTGATTGCTTATCATCCATAACTTTTGCCGTGTTTTGATCGACAAAATAAGCTTCACCTTTAACAATATCAACCTTGTTTGCTTTCAATAAGCTTTCAACACCACCAGTTAATCTACCAACAACTTGACCTTTCCATTCTTGAACTTTGTTAAAATTAACGGATACCTTTTCCGCAACTATTCCTAATTCGTCACCAGATTGAGCTTGTTCAAATCGATGACCTGCAGAAATAAGTGCTTTAGAAGGAATACAGCCTACGTTTAAGCAAACGCCACCTAGATTTCCTTTATCAACAATTGTTACTTTTTGTCCGAGTTGTGCGGCACGAATAGCGGCTACATAACCACCAGGACCAGCGCCGACGACTAGTGTGTCTACTTCTACTGGAAAATCACCTACAACCATACTTTACGCCTCCATCATGATTAATTGTGGGTCATTTAATAACCGTTTAATGTGATTCATTGCATGTTGAGCTGTCGCGCCATCAATCATACGGTGATCGAAGCTTAATGAGACAGCTAACACGGGTGCAACGACGACTTCTCCATCAATAACAACTGGTTTTTCACTAATGCGACCAATTCCTAAAATAGCTACTTCTGGATGGTTAATCACAGGAGTGAACCATTGTCCGCCAGCTGAACCGATGTTTGTAATCGTACATGATGCACCTTTCATTTCCTCTGATGTCAGTTTACCATCACGGGCTTTCGTTGCCAACTCATTAATCTCACCTGAAATTTCAAAAATTGATTTACGATCAGCATCTTTAACGACTGGAACGAGCAAGCCACGATCTGTATCTGCTGCAATACCGATGTTGTAATAATGTTTATGAATAATTTCTTCTGTTTCATCATCATAAGAAATATTTAAAATTGGGTATTTCTTCAATGTTGAAACTAATGCTTTTACAACATACGGTAAATAAGTTAACTTAATCTCTTGCTCTAAAGCAATTTCTTTAAATTTCCTACGGTGATCCACTAATGCTGTCACTTCAACTTCATCCATTAAAGTAACATGAGGCGCCGTCTGTTTTGAATGAACCATCGCTTTAGCAATCACACGTCTTATGCTACTAATTTTTTCGCGAGTTTCTGGATACTCTCCTTGTACGACGATTTGTTTGCTTTCCGTAGCTTCCGTTTGAGACGTTTCAGCGGATGGAGTTTCCTCCGCTTTTGCAGCTGGTGCGTCTCCACTTAGGAAGTTATCAATATCTTCTTTTAAAATACGCCCATTTTTACCTGTACCTGCCACTTGTTGAATGTCAACGTCGTGATCTCGGGCATATTTTCTAACTGAAGGCATCGCAATGACACGTGACTTATCTGCTACTTCTGTCCCTTGCTCTTCTTGTTCAACTTTCTTTTCTTCCTGGGGCTGAGCTTCTGCTTTTTCCTCTTCGACAGCATCTGCTTCATCCTCAGTACTACTTGATTCGTATCCTTCAGCATCAATTTTTATTAACGTTTCTCCAACTGTTGCAACTTCACCTTCTTGGAATAAAAGTTCTAAAACCGTTCCTTCAACAGGTGATGGGATTTCAACAACAGCTTTATCATTTTGAATTTCACATAATACGTCATCTTCTTTAATCGTATCGCCAACATTTACAAACCATTTTACGATTTCCCCTTCGTGAATTCCTTCACCAATATCGGGTAATTTAAATTCAAATGCCACTAATCTTCCCTCCATTCTTTAGAAATTAATAGACTGCTTTACCTTTTCAATAATATCCTCATAATTTGGTAACCAAACTTCTTCTGCTTCAGAGAATGGGTAAACAGTATCTGGAGCAGCCACTCTTAAAACTGGTGATTCTAAATGTAAAATTGCACGCTCTTGAACTTCAGCCACAATATGGGATGCAACTCCCGCTTGACGTTGTGCTTCTTGGATAACGACAGCACGGTTTGTCTTTTTAACTGATTCGATAATCGTTTCAATATCAATCGGCATGACCGTTCTTAAATCGATTACTTCCGCACTAATATTTTCCTTTTCTAACTCTTCAGCTGCTTTTAGTGCCGAATGAACCATCGCCCCGTAAGCAATTAATGTGACGTCCGTTCCTTCACGTTTCACCTTCGCTTTTCCTAATTCAACCGTATATTCTTCTTCAGGTACTTCTTCACGGAATGAACGATATAGCTTCATATGCTCTAAATAAATAACTGGGTCATTATCTCTAATCGCAGAAATTAAAAGGCCTTTCGCATCATACGGATTAGATGGAATGACAACTTTTAAACCAGGTTGCTGTGCCATTAATCCTTCTAAACTATCCGCATGAAGTTCTGGGGTATGTACGCCGCCCCCAAACGGAGATCGAATCGTAATCGGTGCATGCCACCTACCACCGGAGCGATAGCGCATACGTGCAGCTTGACCAACAACTGCATCCATCGCTTCATAAACAAAACCAAAAAACTGAAGCTCTGGTACCGGACGAAACCCTTGAGTTGAAAGTCCGACAGCTAGCCCGATAATTGCAGATTCTGCTAGTGGAGTATCGAATACACGATCTTCTCCAAACTGCTCTTGTAATCCTTCAGTCGCACGGAACACACCACCGTTTACACCAACATCTTCCCCAAAAACAAGTACGTTTTCGTCGTTTTCAAGTTCAACACGAAGGGCGTCCGTAATCGCTTGAATCATAGTCATTTGTGCCATCGCTTAATTCGACTCCTTTTCTTTATATTCTTCCATCTGCTCCTGTAAATGGCTTGGAAGTTCTTCATACATAATTGAAATTAAATCTGTCACTTTCTGTTTATCAACTTGGTCAGCTTGCTTAATCGCATCTCTTATTTCTTCTTTTGCTCTTTCAATCACTTCATTTTCTTTCTCTTCGGACCAAAGACCTTTGTTTTCTAAGAAAATACGGAAGCGAATGATCGGGTCTTTTTTCTCCCATTCATCATCTAAATCTTCAGAACGGTAACGAGTCGGGTCATCTCCCGCCATCGTATGCGGTCCGTAACGATACGTTAATGTTTCAATTAATGTCGGTCCTTCACCATTAACCGCACGCTCTCTCGCTTCTTTTACAACTTGATAAACAGCCAGTACATCCATTCCGTCAACTTGGAAGCCTGGAATTCCAGCAGCTGCTGCCTTTTGAGCAATTGTTTTTGCTGCCGATTGCTTTTCTACAGGCGTAGAAATAGCAAAGCGGTTATTTTGAACGATAAATACAGCTGGAACTTGGAAGGCACCTGCAAAGTTAATTCCTTCATAGAAATCACCTTGGGATGCTCCACCATCACCAGTGTACGTAATTGCAATATTTTTCTTACCACGACGCTTTAATCCCATAGCGACCCCAGCAGCTTGAATATATTGCGCTCCAATAATAATTTGTGGACTAACCGCGTTCACGTCTTCAGGCATTTGGTTTCCGTGATAATGACCACGGGAAAATAGAAACGCCTGGTATAGAGGTAAACCGTGCCAAATTAATTGAGGTACATCACGATATGCTGGAAGCAGAAAATCTTCCTTCTCAAGGGCGAAATGGCTTCCAATTTGCGATGCTTCTTGACCAGCAGTCGGCGCATAGAAACCGAGACGTCCTTGACGGTTTAAAGCAATTGAACGTTGGTCCAAAATTCGTGTATAGACCATACGTGACATTAACTCAACAAGCTCCTCATCCGAAAGATCTGGCATCGCCTCTTCATTAACGACCTCGCCTTTTTCATTAATAATTTGAATCACTTCGAACTTCTTTTCAATACCTTCAAGTGGACTTTTAAAGCTCACTATCGTCACCTCTTCCTTCCTACAAAATATTTTGTTCATTATCGTTTCCAATTTGTGCACCTACTAATCTTTTTTAAATTAGCAAGGCACGTTAAAATAAAAACTGTTATAAATATAATTAGAACTAAGACTAATACAAGACTGTATTAATTTAAGTTTATCTAACTAGCCATTTTTCGTCAATCCTTTAATATTGTACTGTTTATCAAGATTTTCATTTAAAAAAATTAATCAAAAACATGCATCTGTTATATTAAAATAATAATTCTGTGATATAACAGTTTATTGTTGCTTAGTACAAAAAAACGCACTAACCTATTCGTTAGTGCGATTCTGTATTAATACACTATGACCCATTTTCGACAAATCTCACGTCTAACTCAGAGGACTCATAAAACTCTTTTTTCAATCTGTTAAATTCTTCGGTAAACTCATTAAACTGATTTTGAAAATCAACGACTGATTCATAAGTTTCATTAACCCGATCCACTTGATTGTTTAACGTATCTTGATCCAATGATTCATCTTTCAACAGGTTGTACAATTTTAAATCTTCTTCAATCGATTTTTTATAACTAGCAAATAAATTTTCAAAGGCTTCATACCGGTTATTCATCATCTCAACCATTTGATTTGCTGTTTCTTGTGATTCTTCATTTAAGTCTTCAATGAATTCATCGATTAAATCAAACTCTTCTTTTGCTGCTTTGATACTTTCCATCTCCTGATCTAACAATTTGTCACGTTGTTCTGCTACAGCAATCGCTTCATCAGCAATCGTTTGAACCTCTTCTAATTCATTCATATTTATTTCAATCATTTCACTGTACAATTCATTTTCTTTTCGCTCTAATTCCACTAATTCTGCTTGGGCATTTTTAAACACTTCTTCAAGCTCGACGGATCTTTCTAAATGGGGGTGCATATCTTCTGCTGCATTGTATTGGTTAGAGCAAGCACCTAATAGAGCAATAACTGTAACAAAAACTAATGTTGAGATGAATCGTTTCATTAAAAATCCCTCTTTCTATGTTCATTAAGTCTACATAAAAGTATAACATATATTATAATAACTCTTTGGTATCATTTTTGCATTTTTTTAAGTAATTTATGTTAAAATATTTATGGCAATTGATGAAAGGATGAAGAAAATGATTACGATGGATGACATCGTCAGAGAAGGGGATCCGATTTTAAGGCAGCGTGCCGAGGCAGTTGATCTACCTCCAACTGAAGAAGAAATTAGTATATTAAATAAAATGCACGAGTTTCTCATAAATAGTCAAGATGAAGAAATTGCTGAAAAATATAACTTAAGAGCAGGCGTCGGACTTGCCGCTCCACAGATCGGTATTTCAAAACGTATGATTGCTGTTCATTTCACCGATGCTTCTGATAAAGAGTATAGTTATAAATTGTTTAATCCGAAAATTGTTAGTCACGCGATGGATTATACTTATTTACCAAATGGGGAAGGCTGTTTAAGTGTTGACCGAGAAGTTCCTGGTATCGTCCCACGTTATACAAAAATTACTGTTAAAGCTACGACCACTGAAGGAGAAGAACTGAGGCTACGGCTAAAAGGCTACGCAGCCATTGTTTTTCAGCATGAAATTGACCATTTAAATGGTATTATGTTTTACGATCATATTAATAAAGATAACCCACTAGAAGTACCCGAACATTATAAAACATTAGATGATCTTTAAGGAATAAAAGTGCTGGCTTATATTAAAGTCAGCACTTTTGTATTAAATTTGTTTAATATTAGTACGTTAAAGTATATAATAAAAGTAGAAACTGTTAGTGTAGATGTATTCATTCTTTTTATTCGTTCAAAATATATATAACCATTCATCTCAATCTAGTTTTAACGAGTGGAAATATCATACACAAAGGAGTTGTATGTCCATGTTAAAACGGTTAAAAGAGAAAATAAAAGAACGAATCAAAAGAGCAATTCGTTCTAAAAAGACAGCAAAAATTTAATCGTCTTTAATGCTCATTTGCATTTAGATATAGCTAAGGATAGGTATGGTCGGAGAAACATTTAAGTAAGGAGAGATAAAAAATGATTTACAAAGTTTTATACCAAGAAAAGTTAAACGAAGCTCCAGTTCGTGAACAAACAAAAGCTTTATATATCGAAGCTGAAAGTGTAAGAGAAGTACGGGAAAAGCTAGCCGACCGTGAAATTAATATTGAACATGTCCAAGCATTAAGTGAGAAGCATTTAGAATATGAACAGCAATCCGAGTATTTTAAGCTTGAAGAAGTATAGGGATGATTCGTTTAAATGAAATTTGTTAAAAATGATCAAGTCGCTATATTTGCTTTAGGTGGTCTTGGTGAGATCGGAAAAAATACGTACGGTATACAGTTTCAAGATGAAATAATATTAATCGACGCAGGAATTAAATTTCCTGAAGATGAACTGTTAGGGATTGACTATGTCATTCCTGATTATACGTACTTGATTCAAAACCAAGACAAAATAAAAGGATTGTTTATTACCCACGGACATGAAGACCATATCGGAGGCATTCCATATTTATTAAGAGAAGTGAATGTGCCGATTTATGGCGGTAAGCTAGCAATAGGATTAATTCGAAATAAGCTTGAGGAACACGGACTTCTTCGTAATGCAACCCTTCGAGAAATCGAAGAAGATGATATTATTAAATTTAGAAAAACATCAATTACGTTTTTCCGAACGACCCACAGTATTCCAGATTCATATGGAATTGTTGTAAAAACACCGCCAGGAAATATCGTTCATACTGGAGATTTTAAATTCGATTTTACCCCTGTCGGTGAGCCGGCTAATTTAACGAAAATGGCCGAAATCGGGGCTGAAGGTGTTTTATGTTTACTATCAGATAGTACAAACAGTGAAGTACCTGGATTTACATTGTCAGAACGGGTTGTTGGCGAAAGTATAAAAGATATTTTCAATAAAGTTGATGGAAGAATTATTTTTGCAACTTTCGCATCGAACATTCACCGTTTACAACAAGTCGTTGAAGCAGCAGTCCATACGAAACGTAAAATCTCTGTATTTGGAAGAAGTATGGAAAACGCCATCCGCATCGGGCAAGAGTTAGGCTATATTCAAGCACCAAAAGATACATTTGTCGATGCTAATGAAATTGCTAAACTTCCTGATGAAGAAGTTTGTATATTATGTACGGGTTCTCAAGGTGAGCAATTAGCTGCTTTATCGCGCATTGCAAACGGAACCCATCGACATATACAAATAAGTCCTGAGGATACGGTCGTTTTTTCTTCGTCTCCAATCCCAGGGAATGCAATTAGTGTGAATCGCAGCATCAATAAACTTTATCGTGCAGGTGCTAGAGTTATTCACGGCTCGTTAAATGACATTCACACTTCAGGCCACGGCGGACAAGAAGAACAGAAGCTTATGCTCAGACTTATGAAGCCGAAATATTTTATGCCGATTCACGGTGAGTATCGTATGCTATGCGAACACGTTAATCTTGCTGCTGACTGTGGTGTTAATCCAAACAACAGCTTCGTGATGGATAATGGTGATGTTCTCGCCATAGGAAACAATCACGTAGGTATTGCCGGTAAAATTCCTTCAGGCTCCATTTATGTTGACGGAAGTGGTATTGGTGATATTGGGAATATCGTTTTACGAGATCGACGCATTCTTTCTGAAGAAGGGCTCGTCATCGTCGTTGTTAGCATCAACATGAAAGATTTCAAAATCGCAGCTGGACCAGACATTATTTCGCGAGGATTTGTCTATATGAGAGAATCCGAAGACTTAATAAACGACGCACAAAGTCTCGTATCAAAACATTTAGAAAAAGTTATGGAAAGAAAAACGACGCAATGGTCTGAAATTAAAAATGAAATTATTGATACAATTCAGCCATTCTTATATGAAAAAACAAAAAGACGTCCGATGATATTACCTATCATTATGGAAGTATAAAGACGAATACCTATCCAATAGCTAAATTAAATAGCGAATAATTATGACTGAATGTGAAAACAAAGTCATAATTGATAAGCTAGAAAAAAATGATCCTGACAAATGAAGTTAGGATCATTTTTTATTTCTACGTTGGTGAAAGTGTTCTATCGACTGATTTTCTTTTAATTTAGATATTATTAAGTAAAGTATTATGTTTGAATCATTTGGTAATAGGACAAATCTTAGGTGCGAACTGGTTTGAGAAGCCCCCTATAAGACAAATCTTCAATGAAAACCTAAAGATTTGGGTTTTAGACAACCCTTATGGAAACCCCCCCGATTCAGCCAAAAAGAAAAAGCTTGCTACCTCTATATGTTAGAGATAACAAGCTTTTTAAATTACAATTGATCAAGCATATTAAATTGGGAACGTACTAAATTATAGTACTCGCCTTCTTTTTCCATCAATTGATCATGGTTTCCTTGCTCTAAAATTCGTCCATGCTCTAATACGATAATTTTATCCGCTTCACGAATGGTTGATAAACGGTGAGCAATAATAATTGACGTACGGCCTTTCAACAATTTCTTCAATGCTTTTTGTATCTTTACTTCTGTTTCAGTATCGATACTTGCGGTTGCTTCATCCAAAATAATTATTCGTGGATTAGCTAAAAGCGCTCTTGCAAAGGATAAAAGCTGTCTTTCCCCAGCTGACAAAATATTTCCTCGTTCTTCGACTTCCGTTTCATAGCCCTTCGCGAGTCGCTGAATAAAATCATGTGCGCCAACGACTTTAGCTGCTTCAATAACTTCTTCATCAGATGCATCTGGTCGGCCGAAACGAATATTTTCCATAATCGTTCCTGAGAAAATGAACGTATCTTGCAAGACCACACTAATATTTTGTCTTAAGCTTTGTAACGATACATCTCTTAAATCGTGCCCATCAACTTTAACTACCCCTTCAGTCGGATCGTAAAAGCGACTAATTAAGTTTGCAATCGTCGACTTACCTGAGCCAGTATGTCCGACTAAAGCAACGGTATCTCCAGCCTTCATTTCTAATGAGATTTCATGTAAGGCAATTCGGTCTTTTTCATATGAAAATTGAACCCGATCAAATTCAATATGCCCTTTCATATCTTCAAATTCAATCGCATGATCCTTTTCTTCTACGTTCGGCTGCTCATCTAAAAACTCAAAGATACGTTCAGAAGATGACATTGCCATTAGAAGCTGATTGTACATTTGTCCGAGTCTCGAGATAGGCTCCCAAAACATACCGATGAAAAAGGTGAAAACGACAAACGTCCCAAGTTCTATTCCACCCGAATAAATTAAATAGGCACCATATGAAATTAAAATCGCTGTACCAAAAGCATTACTCATTTCAACGAATGGACGAAACATTGCACTTTTTCGTGTTGCCAGTTTCCAAGAGTTAAAGTTATCCGTATTAACACCATCGAAATAATCGATATTATTATCTTCCTGACTGAAAGATTGCGTAATTCTTATACCTTGTAAACTCTCATTTAAATGTGAGTTTAATCTTGATTGCTGAATCCGCACATCCTGCCAAGTCCGGCGAATATTTTTTCTAAGCTTAGTAGAAATGTAGAACATAATTGGAATAACGACCATAACCGCTAATGCTAGATTCGGGCTTAACACAATTAAGATGACAATAATACTGATAAGTGTAATGACATCCATTAAAAGGTTAATAATCCCGTTTGTAAAAAGCTCTTGCAATGAGTTAATGTCATTCATAATTCGTGTAATGATACTTCCCGCTGATCGTCTGTCAAAAAAGTTATTTGATAAACGCTGAATATGGGAAAATAAATGTTTTCTCATATCATAAATAACGTTTTGTCCTAGTAAGTTAACGTATTTAATCCGAACGGCGTTACCGATATAACTGAAAATATATAAAATTGAAATTCCGACGATTAACTGTATTAATAATGTCGTATCGTGATTCGGTATAGCAAGATCAAAAGCAATTCGACCGATTAAAATTGGTACGACAAGTCTTACTACTGTCGATACGAGCATTGCAATAATAGCGATTGGTAATATTTTTTTAGCATATGGCTTGATGTATTGTAAAAGGCGTAACAATTGTTTCCAGTTAAAAGGCTTTTGTATCGCCACATCTTGTGTATAATAAAACCGTTTTAAATGAGGATTATCTCGTTTAGTCTCTGCTTGCATGCTTCCCCCTCCTTATTATGCATGTTGTTCTCTTCCTAAAACGATATCGCGGTCTTGATATTGAATATCGTAAATTCGTTGATATGGACCATTGTTACTTAACAACATGTCATGAGTCCCTCTTTCAACGATTTCTCCATTTTCTAATACTAAAATTTCATCCGCATGCTTTAACGATGAAATCCGGTGGGCAATAATAAATGTCGTCCGCCCTTTCATGACCTCTTTTAAAGCTTTCTGGATTTTAAACTCTGTTTCCATATCTACTGCCGATGTGGCATCATCTAGTACGAGAATACTTGGATTAATTAACAACGCCCTAGCAATGGATATCCGTTGCTTCTGCCCACCTGAAAGTCCCATTCCTCTTTCGCCGAGTAATGTGTCATATCCTTTTGGCATTTCCATAATAAACTCATGGGCCTGGGCTCTTTTGGCTGCATCGATAATCTCTTCCATCGATGCACCTGGATTTCCGTATGCGATATTATCTTTAATCGTCGTTGAGAATAAAAACGGCTCTTGTAATACGAATCCGATATGTTTACGGATTGTACCTAACGAATAATCAGTTACTGGCTTTCCGTCAAGTAAAACTTCACCTTGCTCGGCTTCGTAAAAGCGTGTAATAAGCTGAGTAATACTCGTTTTTCCTGAGCCAGTCGCACCGATTAATCCTATTATTTTCCCTGGTGGTGCATCAAAGCTTATATTTTTCAATGCTTCATCATCATCGGCAACATAAGTTAACGTCACATCTTTAAAAGTCACATGACCTTTAATCGTTGTATCTTTAATGACATTTTCCTTTTCTTCAATTTCATCATCGGATTCTAAAATTTCTAGCAATCTCTCACCTGATGCTTTTGCTTGAGAAAAGTTATTTATAATAAATCCGAGGTTCATCAGTGGCCCTAGGACGAGCATCACTAAGTTGAAAAAGGCAACGAGCTCACCAGGAGTTAATCCACCATTCATGACTAAATAACCACCATAAGCAAGAAGTGCCACGACAGAAATATTCCCGATAAACTCCATTAACGGAAAATAACGAGCCCAAATTTTCGCTGTGTTTAAATATTTTTGTCGATAATCTTCTCCCCTGACTGAAAAGCGGTCGACCTCAAAGTCTTCTCGAGAAAGAGACTTAACGGTATCCATCCCTGACACGTTTTCTTGTACCCGAGTGTTCATCTTACCGAAAGACCTTCTAATTCCTCTAAAAGCAGGGTGAACGAGCTTATCGAACTTTCTAACGACTAAAATTAGAAACGGCATCGAAATCATCGTCACGATAGCCAAAGGAATAGAATAGTAAAACATCACAGAGAAACTAATGACAACGAGTAAGATCGTCCGAATTAATTCGGCAATACCGAAAGAAAGGAAAAATCTAAACCCTTCAACATCAGCTGTTAGTCGTGACATTAAATCCCCTGTTTTAGCGTTGTCGTAATAATGAAAGGATAGGCGCTGTAATTTTTTGTACAAGGAATCTCTTACATCATAAACGGCTGTAATTCCGAATAGATCCCCTAAATATTGATGAAAAAACGTTGTGATAGCTTTCACAGCCATAATAAGAATAAAGCCTACCGCAATATATGGTACGAGATTGTATTGTCCTAATACGACGACTTCGTCAATTGTAATTTGCAGTACAATTGGAAAAACGACAGTAATCGCAGTGACAAACAATAATGAGATTAAAGACCATATGAAAAATCGTTTATAAGGCCAATAAAATGATTTTAACTTTTTGAATATTTCCATGCTGCTCCCCCTAATTAAGAAATATTTCGCTTTATTAAATATATCGGGTTCCGAAATAAATATCTACCCTTTTGCTTAAAATTTTTTAATTTCTCATTTATTTTACTAAAATATTATTATACTTCATTTTAATTTGAATAACTCCGTCTCCAGATTTAAAATAATATTATATTTTTGTCACATATAAAATAGGACTATTATACTAAATTAATTCAGCTAAAATAAAGGGACTATTGAACTAATTTATGTGGTATTATATTCCTAGTAGGTGAAAAGTGCTCAAAATCGATAATATGTTGACAAAATCATGGCTTTTTATCTATTTTTCTGTAAAAAATCACGAAAATTTTTGTTAGACTATTGATAATCTTCGACAAAAAGGTGACAATATAACTAGATATTAAAACGGAGGGGAACATTTTGAGAAAATATCGTTTCGGCTTACGATTAAAATTAGTCATTTTTACTACTATTCTAGCAATCATTACATATACGATGAGTGGGTTATTCATTTACGTCTTATACGATATGGTTAAAGATTATGTCAATATGTCCCAAATTACATTCACATTAATTACTTTATTACTAGGAATCATTTGGTCAGGTATTTTAGCCTTTTTCGCTTCGAGTATTATAACGAAACCGCTTAAGAAAATTGAGGCAGTCGCAACGAAAGCAGCTGAAGGAGATTTAAATCAAGAAGTAGAGATTTCTAAATCTGATGATGAAATTCGATCTTTAGGAATTGCCTTTGATAAAATGCTCACTAATTTCAAACAAATGGTTCAAAATATCGAATCTAACTTTGAACAAACGAATGATTCAGTAACAAAAGTGCATCGAGTAACAGATAATGCAACGAACCAAACGGAAATGATTCGACAAACGATTGAAGAAATTTCAATCGGCGCTGAGGATACATCATCTGCGATTCAACAAACGGCTGAATCGATTGAGCATACAACATCTCTAGCAACACAAGTGAAAGATAAAGCAACGAGCTCACAGCAATTAT
>CALKAL010000196.1 GCA_937983065.1 uncultured Bacillaceae bacterium
ATGATAAAGCCATTAAATTTAATTTTATGATATGATATAACGTGTAATTCTAAAAAGTAGAGGTGTGCGTCATGTTAGATAAACTGCAGAGCATTGAGGATCGTTATAATAAATTAACCGAACTTTTGATGGATCCTAATGTCATTAATGATGCGAACAAACTCCGTGAATATTCGAAGGAGCAATCAGATATTTTAGAAGTGGTCGAAAAGTATCGCCGCTATAAAGATATTAAACAGCAAGTAGACGATGCTAAAGTGATGTTAGAAGAGGAATCCGATGAAGAAATTCGGGAAATGGCTCGGGATGAGATTAATGAGCTTGAACCTGAGATAGAAGAACTTGAGCAAGAGATGAAGCTCCTTCTCGTTCCAAAAGATCCGAATGATGAGAAAAACGTTATTATGGAAATCCGCGGAGCAGCGGGGGGAGATGAAGCCGCTCTTTTTGCTGGTGATTTATATCGGATGTATAGCCGTTATGCGGAAGTTCAAGGGTGGAAAACAGAAATTATTGACTATCACGGTTCCGACATGGGCGGTTATAAAGAAATCATTTTTATCATTAACGGTCGCGGGGCTTATTCGAAGCTTAAATATGAAAACGGTGCCCACCGCGTGCAACGGGTACCAGAAACGGAATCAGGCGGTCGAATTCATACGTCAACGGCAACGGTAGCTGTTTTACCTGAAGCGGAAGAGGTTGAAGTCGATATTCATGAAAAAGATATTCGCGTCGACACTTTCGCTTCAAGCGGACCTGGAGGACAGAGTGTGAATACGACGATGTCAGCAGTTCGTTTAACCCACGTTCCAACTGGGATTGTCGTCTCCTGTCAAGATGAAAAATCGCAAATTAAAAATAAAGAAAAAGCGATGAAAGTATTGCGCGCTCGTGTTTATGAAAAATTTCAACAAGAAGCCCAAGCGGAGTACGATGAAAACCGTAAATCCGCAGTTGGTACGGGGGATCGTTCTGAACGAATTAGAACATACAACTACCCACAAAATCGGGTGACAGACCATCGCATTAATTTTACATTAAACAAACTTGACCAAATTATGGAAGGTAAAATTGACGAGTTTATCGATGCGTTAATTATTGAAGAACAAACTCAAAAACTTGAAGAATTCGGTGATTAATATGAATATGACCGTGTTTGAGGCCCGCAAATGGGCTTCTTCTTTTTTAAAAGAGCATAAACGAGAAGCTGGCGTTGCGGATATTTTATTAAAATTTTTATTAAATGTCCCAACGCATGAATGGCTTCTAATTCAGCGTGACGCACTTGATGATGCGGTTTGGCAAACGTTTGAGGCGTGGATTAAGGAACATGTACGAACAGGAAAGCCCGTTGAACATTTTACGAACGAGGTAACATTTTTCGACCGTACATTTTACGTGAATGAGCATGTGTTAATTCCCCGCCCAGAAACGGAGGAATTAATTGTTGCCATAAAAGATGAAATTCGTGATGATGACGTCATTGTCGATCTCGGGACGGGAAGCGGCATTATCGCGGTGACGTTAAAAAAAGAAGTTCCAGATGCAGCTGTTTATGCCACAGATATTTCAACTGAAGCATTAAAGATTGCAGCAAAAAACGCGAGAAACTTGCAAGCCGAGGTGACTTTTTTTCAAGGGGATTTTCTCGAACCAATCATCGATGAAAAGATTGCTCCGACCATAATCGTTTCAAACCCACCTTACATTGCTGAAACAGAATCTTTAAGCGATACCGTTTTACACGATCCGAAAGAAGCCCTGTTTGCAAAAAACAACGGCTTATTTGCGTATGAAAAAATTATGAACCAGCTCAATCTACTACGAAAGAAACCGAGACTAATCGCCTTTGAAATCGGCTTTGACCAGGGAGCAGCGTTGACTGAGCTTATAACGGGAAAAGTTGAAGGAGCGGCTGTGACTGTTTTACAAGATATAAACGGAAAAGATCGGATTGTGTTGTGGAGGAATGATTGAGTCGTAGTGTTTGT
>CALKAL010000197.1 GCA_937983065.1 uncultured Bacillaceae bacterium
GGAAGCAAGAAAAGTTTGACCGTGAGAAAACAGTTGCAAAATTAAAGGCATTAGGGCTTGAGGAATGTATTAAAACCATTGAAGAACCAGATGAAGAGAAACTTAAATCGGCACTTAGTCTTAAGTTTATTAGCTTAGATGATTTAGAAGGCTGTGTCCATTACAAAATGACGCCTTATCTATCCATTGAAAAATATTCTTAAAGGTAAGCAGGGATTAAACATCGTCCCTGCTCCATTATTTTAATTGAAAAACCTTCTTCTTTTGCGGATTTGTTTTTGAATAAATAAGTAAAGAACACCGACTATAACTAAACATAACAAACTAATGATAATGATCAGTGGAAGATTCATTTCTTTACCCTGTTCTAAACGATCCGATTCGTCAGCGATGTTTAAAGCTTGTCCGAGGGATTCGTCAATTTTCTTTTTCGACAGTTTTTGCTTGAATAACGTCTCCCCATCCTCATCAGTAACGATTAAATGTCCATTTTCAATATCCTTCTTCCAATTTGTATCTTTCTGACTCGTAAAAAAATAATCGTCACTCATAAAATATTCATTATATGTATCCAACGTTTCAACGTCCTCATGGGTCAGGTGATTCGTTTGAAACGTTTCAAAGCCATAATCAAGTAATTTTGTCGTATCATCATAGGATTGTAAATTCGTATCCGCATTTAATGTGACCGCAATTAATTGAATATGATCTTGCTCGGCGGCGGTGACTAATGTAAAACCCGATTGATTAACGAAACCATTTTTAACACCAATGACATCATCTCGTTGTCGAACTAATTGATGATGATTGTAAAGCGTCGTATCCCACGATTCTCCCTTCCATTCAATATGTTTTGTTGAAACAATTTGGCGAAAAATATCATTTTGCATGGCATACTGGGTTATTTTGGCCATATCATATGCTGTCGTGACATGATCAGGATGAAATAAACCGTGGGGATTCGTAAATGTAGTCTGTTCAACACCGACTATTTCACGAACGAACTGATTCATTCTTTCAGCAAACTGTTCAACATTTCCATCCATATGCTCTGCAATTGCTACCCCAGCATCATTTCCAGAGTTTATCAGTAGGCCTTGTACTAATTTTTCTAACGTCACTTTTTCCCCGATTTCTAAATATACCCTTGTCCCATTCGTATACCGAGCATTTTCACTGACAGTAACGATATCGTTTAAATTTCCTTGTTCAATCGCAATGATGCCTGTAACAATTTTCGTTATACTAGCGGGATACATTAATTGTTCACTATTTTTTTCGTATAAAATATCCCCTGTTGTCGCATCGATTAAAATAACTGAATCACTATTTAAGTGTAAAGCTTCCTCTCCAACAATTGTTAATGGTTTTACGAAAAGTAATATAGCCATTAAAAGCAAAATTCGAACGTTTATTTTTGTAGCCACACGCATTTACCCCTTGTAGTTAGATGTTTTTATTTTTGCTTTAATTTAGATATAAAAATAAAATATCCCTTCACGTGATGAGGGAAAGAAATTTTTAATGTTTTCAGTTTAATTAATAAAAATAATATCATTAATACAAAAAAAGAGCCACCCATTTTAGTGGATGGCTCATCACCAATTTTTACCGGTCATCAAAATCATCTGGGTCAAATTCTTCGGAAAACTCTGTCTGATATTCATATCTTCGAGTTCGTTCATTCATATCTTCGCGGTTAATTCTTCTCTCAACATATTTGTGGAAAAAGTATTCAAAGACCGTTATTCCAACCGCTGATATTAATGCGGCGGTAAAGAGGTTGATATCCCCTCTTATGACAGCTGCATCCATCATAAAATATAAAACGACGTAAGCTAATATAAAATCAGATATGGAGGCAACCGTGTTATTCGTTCTTCTTAATATGAGCAAATCCCCAAGCAAGTACGAAATCGCCCCTAATGTTACCGTGAACCAAAAGATACTCATTAACGAGAAATCATATCCTATTCCTAATATGACATAAAGTAAGGCAAAGGTAGCGACAAATTTAATAACAATGGCTTTTAAATGATCCATATAAAATAACTCCTTTTTATTGTTATTGTGACAAAACCGTCATAGGCATATTCGTCAATATGAAAATTTTATCATTGAATAAGAATGCTTATCCCACGTAATACTAATATGTATAAAAAACGATTAAATTATGTATGGAAAAATACATATTATTATTAAGAAAGTAGGGATGAATGATGGAGTCTATACACGTTATCGTTACACGCCAAGATCATCCAGAAGCTAATTCGTACGTTGAAGAGTTTACTGTACCATATCGACCGAACATGAATATTATTTCCGTCTTAATGGCAATTAGAAGTCATCCTGTTACGAAAGAGGGAAAAAAGACTTCGCCTGTTAAATGGGAAATGAGCTGTTTGGAAGAGGTATGTGGGATTTGTTCGATGCTTATTAACGGAAAACCACAACAAGCTTGCTCAACCCTCGTTGATAAGCTGGAGCATCCGATTCGCATAGAACCGATGAGTACGTTTCCAGTTGTACGGGATTTAATTGTAGACAGGCAAAGAATGTTCGATGCGTTAAAAAGAGTGAAAGCGTGGATTCCGATTGATGGGACGTATGATATCGGACCTGGACCACGAATGGCAGAAAATAAAAGACAGTGGGCTTATGAATTATCAAAATGTTTTACGTGTGGGATCTGTTTAGAGGTTTGTCCAAACGTAAATGAAGCAACACCGTTTTTAGGCCCCTTCGTTTTTTCACAAATTCATTTAAAAAATGCCCATCCAACGGGAGAAATGAATAAAAGTGAACGACTTGAAACATTTATGGGAGAAGGCGGTTTAGAATGGTGTGGGAATTCTCAAAATTGTGTTCAAGCATGTCCAAAAGGAATTCCTTTAACGACATCGATTGCCCAAATTAATCGTGATTCAACAGTACAGTCGTTTAAAAACTTTTTTGGTGATTATTAAATAGGTGTTTATGATGTATATGGAATGTTGTGAATTGAAAATGCCTAAATGGGCGCAATAATTTTTCCTTATTATTTACATTATCTCCTCCATTCACATATTGATATATGAGAGTAGAAACTGAATTGAGGAGGAGAATAATGAGTCAACATGATGAATTAGTCCGTTTTATCGAGGAATTAGAACGTTGGGCTTTAGAGTTCAAGGAAAGATTGCAGCATCCTAGCTTCGTACAGTCAAGAGTTGAAGAAGCCGAAGCCATTAGAAAAGAAGTCGACAATCTGTTGCATCAAATTAAAGAAATAAAAGAAAGGTCCGTTCCATTAAATGCATCCATATGTGAAAATTTAAGAAAACAAGCCTTATCATTAAACAGTCTTTGGAATAAATGGTTAAATCGCAAAAATGCAGTTCCAATCGGAAAACATCAACTCCCCCCTTTACCTTATGCTTATAATGCGTTAGAACCTGTTATATCCGAAGAAATAATGCGCCTACATCATGACAAGCATCATAAAAGCTATGTTGACGGATTAAACAAAGCCGAATTAGAAATGCAAAAGGCAAGAGAAACGAATGATTTTGCTTTAATAAAACATTGGGAACGCGAAGCTGCCTTTAATGGTGCCGGTCATTATTTACACACGATTTTTTGGAACATCATGAGTCCGAATGGTGGCGGAAAACCGAAAGGCGAGCTATTAAGAGAGATTGAAAATTCATTTGGAAGCTTTGAAAAATTTAAAAGGCATTTTACAGAAGCGGCTAATAAGGTTGAAGGCGTTGGTTGGGCCATTTTAGTCTGGTCCCCTCGTTCTCATCGCCTTGAAATTTTACAAGCTGAAATGCATCAACATTTATCACAATGGGACGTGATTCCGCTTCTCGTATTAGACGTTTGGGAGCATGCCTATTATTTACAATATAAAAACGATCGTAAAGCGTATATTGATAAATGGTGGAATGTCGTCAATTGGGATGTCGTAGCAAAACGTTATCAAAAAGCTAAACAATTAATGTGGAAGCCTTATTAAGTTTGAGATGAGTCATAGCCTGTCGTAATTAGTTGACAGGCTTTTCTATTTCATTCAAATAATTTATTTGAATTGACATAAACTATAACTGGAAATTTGTTATGAATAGGAGAAAACATGATGAAAAAAGTGTTGTTCCTTCCCTTTTTACAAATTAAAACGGGGCATCACCATGTCGCTGAAGCCTTGACGGAAGAATTTCTTGCCAACAACGATAATTTAATATGCCAAACTCGGGAAATATTAAGCGACCGATTCGGGCAACTTGAATTTCTTGTGTCAAAAACGTATTTACAATGGATTCATCACTTCCCAGAATCGTATCATTGGCTCTATAAGAAAATGGTTTATAACGATGATAAGTCATCTCGTTATATGATGTATGAATTTTTATTTTTAAGTAAGATGAAATCGATTCTAAATGAAGAAAAGCCAGATTTAATTATTTGTACTCACGCCCTTCCCTCTTATATTTTAAGTCAGTTAAAAAAGAGAAATAAAATAAATATACCAATTATTAACGTATATACCGATTTTTTTGTTCATAATTTATGGGGCAAGGAACATATTGATTACCATTTCGTAGCTACAGAAAAAATGAAATCGTATTTAATGAGTCACGGCGTTTCGGATAAAAATATTTTTATATCAGGGATTCCAACTCATCGGAAAATAAAAGTGAATCAACGGATGAAAGAAAGAAATCAACGATTAAAGGTATTAATTGGCGGTGGGAGTTTAGGTATCGGTTTTTACGAGGAAATCATTCCTAAATTAAAAAATGATCAAATAACTTATTATATTTTGTGTGGAAGAAATAAAGACTATTATAATGTACTAAAACAAAGAAAGTTATCACATATCGTCCCCCTTCCCTTTATTCATTCAAAGGAAGACATGAACAGGCTCTATGATCATATGGATGCAATCATTACAAAACCTGGTGGTGTAACGGTTAGCGAATGTTTTAAGAAACAGCTGCCGATTTTCGTATACGATGCTTTACCTGGTCAGGAGCAAATTAATTTAAAGGAATTGTCACAATTAGGTTTAATTTTTTATAGTGAAGCCTGGAAAGAAAATGGTCAATTAGAAAAAGATTTAGTCGATATTTTGTATGATGACAAATTAATGAAAGAATATGAGTGGCGGGTTAAAAACTATAATTACCGGACGACGAATGAACATCCAGTAAACTATTTCAATGATTTTTTGACCCAACCATCCATACAAGATGCAAAAAATAACTAGGACAAATGACATGAACAGGACGTCTAAATTTCGACGTTCTATCTGTCTATATTTGTCCTAGTTTATTATCCAAATATAAATATCAGTTTAGATTATTATTCAAACAGTTCTCTAGCCTTTTCAACGACGTAGCCACTTCCACCGTGTTCTTCAATTCCTTCAAGCATTAAAGCTAACACTAGGTCAGGTTCATTTTGATCGTAAGTTACGATTAATCCATTTTGAACACCGGCTTCATCTTCAAAGCTTGATTTTAATTCGGCGGTCCCAGTTTTGGCTGCCATGCTACGTCCTGCGATATCGAGGCTTGTACCCGTCCCTTCTTCGACAACTCCTCTTAAATATTGCTGTAATAGCTCAGCTTGTTGTTCAGTGATTACATTTTCAAGCCATACTTCTTCATTTTCATTCGTTAAAAGAAGAGGCTTCATCATATTTCCATCATTAACAATACCACTATAAAGACTTGCTAAATGGACGATGTTAACGAGAAGCTCACCTTGACCATATGCTGTATCTGCGAGTAATACTTCCGAATGTAAATCGCCACTATTAGAAATTTGCGAAGCCGTTAATGGGTATGTGAACGGAAGCGATTCATTAAAACCGAGGCTTTCTAGTCCAGCTTTAAATTCGTCCGAGCCGATATCTAAACTAAGCATCGCAAAATAAATATTGTCAGAGAACGTAATGGCTCTTTCTAAATTAACTTCATCGTATTGATCGTATACCCGAGTTACCCGATAATTACCCCAAGAATCATTCGGCTGCCACTGTTTTCCGGAAATCGTCCGTAATTCATCTGCATCTAAAACACCACTATTAAAGCCAATCATCGATGAAATTAGTTTAATCGTAGAGCCAGGTGAATACGTTGCTGCAAATCGGTTAATATTAGGTTGATTTTCATCATTTAAAAATTCATTATATTGCTCCGTTGTCATCCCTAATATAAAATCATTCGGGTCAAAGGCTGGCACACTAATAAGAGAAGTTACTTCCCCTGTTGACGGATTAATTGTTGCAGCTGTTCCCCGTTCATCTTTAACGATATCGTATAATTGCTGTTGGAGTGCGATATCAATCGTTAATTGAATCGTTTCTCCGTTTTCAGGTTCTTTTTTAGCAACGGTTTGAGTCGATTGATCTTCTTTTAAAATATATATCTCGACCCCGTCTACACCGCGTAATTCCCGTTCGAATAGTTGCTCAAGTCCTCGTTTACCGATTAAATCTCTTTCTGTATACCCTTCTTCCTCGAGTGCTTCTAATTCTTCCTGATTAATCGCCCCGATGTAACCGACTAAATGGGCTACAGTTTCTTTATATGGATAAATTCGATCGAGGACAATTCTTGATGTAACACCATCGATTGAGACGGCTCTAGAGACAATTTCCTCATCTTCTAACAGCACTTTTTTAATAGGTACAAAATGATTTTCCTGTACCCAACTTTGATTATATTTATCTCTAATGAAACCTTCCGTTACGTTTAAGATCTCAGCTAACTGGGATAAATTAGCTTCATTAAAAGATTGTAATGTAACACCAATTTCGTACACTTCTCCATTTGTCGCCAATAAGTTCCCGTTACGATCAACAATATCACCCCGGGAACCAGGGATTGTTGAAATACGAACCTCATCTCCATCCTCTAACCGCGGTAAAATGAGTGAATGATTCCATTCAATTAACCATTTCGATTCAGGCTCCTCGTCTTCTTCAAACTCCCCTTCTTCTACTTCTTTAAACAGTTTCACATTGTTTTGATAATCGATTGGTCCGCCAATAGTATTAAAGGAAATTTTTATCGGGATTTCATATTCCGTTAAATATTCTAATTCTTCTTCATCAATTTCCGTTTCTTCTACAATTTCAATCGATAAATTTGAGACTTCTAAAACATCATATAAAAATTCATACCGCTCTCCAAAGTCTTCGTAACTATATTTTGCTTTTGTCCGATCGAGTAAAAAGTCATTGTACATCGTTTGGAAATCATATTGTTCCCAAAGCTCAATATAATCGGCTAAAAAATCATACGGTGTTAATTCTTTTTCCTCCAACACCTCATCTTCATTAGAGCATCCGACTAATAAGATAAGTATGATAAAAAATCCAGTAATTATTTTTTTCATAAGACGACCCTCCCTGTTTACGGCCAATCGAAGCCATGTTAGTAAAAAAGAGATCAGCTAGGCTTTGATCTCTAATCTACATATCCATTTTAAGCTAGTCTATAAATGACATTACAATAAGTTTAACGATAACTATTTAAAACGTTTTGTAACTTTAATGCAGAAGGTAAATCTCCACTCACTTTAACTTTTCCCATCATAAAAGCGGTTGTAGGGTTTAGCGTTCCTTCAATTAATTTTTCAAAATTACTTTCGTTTAACTTGAACGTACACTTTGCTTCTTCTGAAAGTCCCTCAGCCAATGACACGCCTTCGTTTGTAAAATGGACAGACCATTTTCCACCGTCTTCTTTATCCGTTATATCAAAGGCAAAAATAGCATTTAATCCATTTAAATGTTCTGGATTTTGATTCGCTTTACTTACTAAACCTTCTAACAGTTCCCTCATCCTTCGATATCTCCTTTTAAATGATAATAACTATATTATAACAAAAAAATACCGTCATCGTTTATAATAAATTAGAATCATATTCATATTTTATTACGATAATTTGTACGGGGTGGTCAATTTGAATAAAAAAATAGAAAAAGCAACATTTGCAGGCGGTTGTTTTTGGTGTATGGTTAAACCGTTTGATCAATGGGATGGTGTTCATTCCGTTATTTCTGGGTACACAGGAGGGCATGTTGAAAATCCTTCTTATGAGCAAGTTAAATTAGGTAACACTGGACATTATGAAGCGGTTGAAATAACATATGACGCGAATATTATTTCCTATGAAACGATTTTAGAAATTTATTGGCAACAGATTGATCCGACCGACCCAGATGGTCAATTCCATGATCGTGGGCCTCAGTACCGCGCGGCTATTTTTTATCATAATGAAGAACAAAGAAAGCTCGCTGAACAGTCTAAGGAATCTCTTATTAATAGTAATAAGTTTAATAAACCAATTGTTACGGAAATTCTACCTGCATCTCCTTTCTATCATGCAGAGGAAAATCACCAAGACTTTTATAAAAAAGAACCTGAGCTATATGAAGAGGATCGTAAAAAATCAGGTAGAGACGAATTTATTAGAGAGAATTGGAAATGAAATAAACGAGGCCAAGCTAATCTAGGCCTCGTTTATTTTTATCAATTTAAATATTCATCAAACCATCCAATTAAATGATTAAGTCGTTCGATTCTTAAATTCGGTTTTCCTGTTCGTGATAAATTATGATCCGACTGTGGAAAACGTATAAATTTCGTTTCTTTCTTCTGATGTTTTAATGCGATAAAGAGCTGTTCCGCTTGTTCAATTGGACAGCGATAGTCATTTTCACTATGGATAATTAATAAAGGTGTTTTTATATTGTTAACATAAGCTAACGGTGAATGTTTCCAAAGCTTTTCTAAATCATCTAAGTCCGCTTGAATTTGCCATTCATTAAAATAATAGCCGATGTCACTAACACCTCTAAAGCTAATCCAATTCGAAATACTTCTTTGAGTGACAGCCGCTTTAAATCGATCTGTATGGCCGACTATCCAGTTCGTCATAAAGCCACCATAACTTCCACCTGTTACCCCTAAACGACTTTCATCAATCCATGCATATTGACTTAGTACGTAATCAACACCATTCATAATGTCTTCATAATCACCATTACCGTAATCACCACGTACAGCATCGACGAACGTTTGACCATAGCTATGGCTTCCACGTGGATTAACGTACATGACCGCATAGCCTTTTGCGGCGATTAACTGCATTTCATGGAAAAATGTATTACCGTAAAATGCATGAGGCCCACCGTGAATGTTAACGACCATCGGATAAGATTCGCCATCTTTAAACTGTGCTGGCTTCATAAACCAACCGTGGACCGTCCAATCATCTTTACTTTGATAAGAAATCGCTTCAGGTTTTACAATTTCAACTTCGTCTAATAATTTTTTATTAAAATGTGAGATTTGTTTTAAATCATTCGTCGATCGATCAAATGTGTAAATTTCACTCGGGTTCGTTGGAGTACTGATCGTTAGGACGACTGTATCATTTAAAACATCAAAGCCGTAAATATGAAAATCATCTTCAATAGCTGGTATAATTTCACCGTCGATATTTCCTTCATATAGTACGACATTCCCCATCGTTGAAACTGGAAAATAAAAACGCTCATCATCTGCCCAAACGACGGATTGTAATACAGTTTGTTGCTGAACGTCTGCAGCTGTATGATCGCCTACAGGTCTATCTAAATGTTCCGTTATACAAATTGTTTTATTTGTTTTTAATTGATGTAAATATACTTTTGCATGGGTGGCGTTCTTGTATTCCCTTCCCATATGAACAAACAATAAATTTTCTTTATTTGGTGAAACAGTAAAACCGATCGCATAGCCTTGCTCGGTCGGAATTTCCGTCGTTTCCTTTGTCTTCAAATGATAAATATAAACGTTATGGTTAAAATTAAAGTCTTGATCAACATCTTCATCCGTCGAATAAATGAATTGTTCATCATCAATCCACGCTTGGAAGAGATAATTTTGTTGCCCTTCTAAGATGACTGTTGTTTCTTCGGATTCTAAATCATAGAGTTTAAGTTGCTGGTATTTTAAATCTATTAAACCAGCCCCATCTGCCTTATATTTCATTCTTTCTACAATCGTTGGTTTTAATAACTCTTTTTTATCCTTATCTTTTTCGTCTTTTTCCTCTTCCTCATCACCGTTAGCCTTCACTGATGTTTGATAAATAATTTTCTTACCATCAGGGCTAAAGGCTGCTTGAGCAATCCCATTTTCCTCATCTGTTATTTTTTGCGCTTCCCCGCCGTCAGTTCTAAGTAAGTACAATTGATTTTTCTCATCACGGTTACTCAAGAATAGGAGCTGTTTCCCATCAGGAGACCATCGTGGTTGGGACACTCGTTTTTTATCGAAAGTCCATTGACTAATCTCATCACTATTTAAATCTAAATGATACAAGTTAGAGATGTAATCATTTAACTCTTCGTCAATATGTGTTTTAACGAATATTGCTTCATTTTTCTTTGGTGATATTCTCGGATCAGATACAGATTCAATAGAAAATAGGTCTTCTGCTTTTATTGCTCGTTTATTTGCCATAAAATCCTCCTCAATTTTTAATTGGTTAAACATATTATAAAAGATTCATAGATTGAAGTCTATCTATGAAAATTCACATTATTTCTTAATTGTGCGATGTTTTCAAAATGACGGACAATTTGTTTATTCGTAAAGAGCTGTGCTTTTGCCTCGATGAGCATATTATTGTGACTCGTATATTGGTTAAACAATTGATTTAATTGACTGTTAAACTGTTCATTATAATGCTTTTCAAAAATTATTTTAAAATCATTCACTTCTTTTTCAATGTAATTAGCAAAATTCAAACGGAGCTCATCGAATAATTCACTCACTTTATTCCGTTCGAAAAACTCTTTCTTATTTTTGAAAAAGGTTAAGTATGTTTCAATCTGTGTATCATCGATAGAGTTGTCAAATCGGCTCCCTCGTTCTACTGAAGGAATGGGACCTTTTTCATAATACATGTTCGTAAATCGAGTATTACTTTCGATATGACGGTTAACATCCTTCGTGACAGACAAAACGGCTTCATGTAATTGGTTGTCTAGCAATATTTCAAGTGTTTGAAATTCCATCGTTAATTTTTCTTTCAACAAAGCGATGAGCTGTTTTATCGCAATTTTTAGTTCTTCTTTTCCTTTCCTTCCGTTAGACTGAATGGTCGCTGGATTAATCGCTTCCTTCATCAAATCGAGAAATTGAATCATCATTCGCTCATTCAAATAGTGGATGAGCTGTTCAATTTCTTGAACGATCGTTTGAAGGTGTGGTTTACGATTAAACTGATTGAGCCACGTTTCAAGCTTACTAAGCTCGGCTCTATTCGAAGCGATTAATTGCTGTTGTTCTTCTTTATCTTCCTTCGCCTCTTGAATGGATTCATTTAAGAAAGAAGTTAACTGATCGATGTCATTCATAAGACCTGTCGCTAATACGACCTTCGCATCCTCTTCAATAAACCGATTAAAACGATCGAAAAACGCTCGATATGTCGTTTCTTTTAACTGTTGATTGTTCATCAGTTGTTTACTAGAAATTGGGTAAATAGCAGGATCTTGAATGCCGTATTGGTTTAATTGGTCTTTTAAATAATTTTCGACTAAATGAAGCTCATCCTCGGTTTTCGCTAAGTCTGATGCGTTTAAAACGAACAACATTTTATCTAATGAAAACGCATCCTTCACTTGTCCGAGTTGAATTAAAAACTCCCGATCTGCTCGACTAAATGCATGGTGATAATAATTCACATAAATAATTAAATCGGAATGTTTTACATAATGCATTGCAACATTCGTATGCCGGGAATGAATGGAGTCCGCTCCAGGAGTATCAACTAAAGTAATCCCTTTTCGTGTTAAATCACAGTCGTAAAAAATATCAATTCGATCGACAAATGATGAAATATGTTCAACTGAAACGTATTTTTTCAAGTCATCGAGGGTTGCTTTTAATTCAGTGTCTATCGATGACTTCATTTGATCAAAGCCCGTTAAAAATGCACGTAAAAATGAGCTTTCTGTTTGAGACATCACATCATTTAAAAAATTCATTCGTTTTTTAACGAAGGCATAAACTTCATCAACCTGTTTAAACGTTTCATCTGTGTAAGGCTGAATGAGCTGCTGTAGCTGATATACGAGTGTTTCCTCAGATTTAAACTGAATAATAATATCACGATGTTTATTGTCATTGTCGACTGGTAATATTCGGTTGATGGCAGCTGTCGTCGGATTTGGAGATGATGGCAAAATATCTTCCCCAATCCATGCATTTGCAAAAGAAGATTTTCCAGCACTAAAAGCACCGAACAACGCGACAGTGAAATGCAGCTTATTCATTTGCTCTAACCGTTTTTCAATCGTTTCTTTAAACGGTTTTAACAAATCTATTGACGTCATCTTTTCAACATATTGATTTGCTAAAGCTTCAATTTGCTGAATTGGGAATGATTTAGTTTCAACATCGTTATTTTCAGTGACTGTCGTATTAAAATTATCTCTTGTTAATAACGATTCAATAGGAACTTCCTTGTTTTGTTTTAATTCAACGTCTAATTGTTTGCTCACTTCCGAATAAACGAATTCATTATTAAAAGTTTCGTGAAATAGTTGTTTTCGCTCATTTTCCTTTTCCGTTAAAAGCGTTTCAACCGGATTAAATGTGTGGAGCTCCTTATTCAGTTGAACGTGCTTCTGATCAAGCGATTCTATTTTTATGTTTAGATTTGCTTTTATATGATTAGTAAGCTGTTCGATTAAATCTACTAAACTATTTTTAATTAACTGAACCGTATGAGCATGAAATTGATTTGAATATACTAAAACGTAATCACCAGTTACATTTGCTTGTTGATGATTTAACCGTTCGATGTCATTTTCATTGATCTGAAAATGTAGCGATTGAATTTGATCTAATAATAGATTGTGTTCAATGTTGTATTCCTTCAATTTTTGCAAGAGAAGCTCTCTTATGTGCCAAATCATTTCCGTTTTTATCCGTTCATTAATCACTGTTAAAAATTGATTCGCTCGCTCACTTTTTTCTTCAGCGGTTTTTTTCTTACTAAATAAACCTCCGACTTTAAAGTTCGGCTGGCGGGATTCTAAATAAGCTTTCGCTAATTCCCGCGTGTCAAAATCCATCAAATACGCATTATTTAATAGTTTCGTTATGTCGTGATTAATTGATGAAGTTAAATGATCCATTTCTAATTGTAATTCTTTTATTTGTTGCTTCACATGGTCAATGTCATGCTTTAATTTGAAATGATGAGCTGAATCATCCTCCACTGACTCATACAAATCATCGATATGTTCAGTGATGATTAAAGATAATTCGTCATGCAATCTTTTTTCGATATAATGATCTTTTTCTGTCATTAAGTTTTTAATCGCTTGAATGAATGGGTTAAATTGATTTAATGGATGTTCTTCTTCTTTAAGCGATGTAAAAAAGATATGCTCAGGGTTTAACTCCCATGATTCAATACTTTTTCGTAATGACTGTCTATAGCTTGCGAAATTTATTTCCCTTTCGTTATGTTTATCAATTTGGTTAACAACAATCATGTACGGTACTTGTCTTTTCGTTAATTCTAATAAAAAATTAAAATTAACTTCTGACTGGACGTGATTATAATCCATCACATAAATGAAATAATCGATTAGATGAACTTGATCTAATGTCCGCTTAAATTCTAAATCATCGGATGAATCAATCCCTGGCGTATCCATGAGAATGACATCATCGTCTAAAAAGGATAACGGTTTATGAATCGTTAAAGAGTGAACATCCTCCCCATTTTTGGAAAGCTGTTTAACATAATCAATTTCGATATTATTTTGCACAGCATAATTTCCGTCATTTAAATGAAAAATGACTTTCTCTTTTCCCTTTTTAATTTTAACGATGTTCGCGCTCGTTGGAATCGGACTTGAAGGTAGTAAATCATCTTGAATGATTGAATTAATCATCGTCGATTTACCAGCCGAAAAGTGCCCAGTAAAACCGATTGTGAGCTGTTGATCCTTCCATTTATGAAATAATTCGATTAAACGTTTCTTTTTAAACGTATCTTCTTTAACCCGATTATATAAATAGTCAAAATGTATCGTTTCTTTTTGTTTTAACGTCGTCATTAATCGTCTCTACTCCCGTTCTTTCGTTGTTCATAATAAATTTGTTCGTTTAGTCGTCTACCTTCTTTTAAGGCATTCATTGCTCGTTCGATAACATTGTCATTAGTTTCTTTAGTAACGTTCAATAATACCCCGTAATGAATGGAAACATCATCTGCATTTAAATGATCGATTTGTTTTAAACTATCCTCGAGTAAATTTTCCCACAAGTAAATATAATTTTGTACATGGTGTTTTTTCGTTTCAAATAAAATGATAAAAAACTGATCAACGCCGTATTTAAAACTAAAGTAATTTTGTTCCCTCTGAAAATATAATAACGTATGTCCGTAGGTTGATAAAAGATGATCACCCGTATCATAACCGTATGTTTCATTAATGCGTTTAAATTGATTAATGTCCGCAACAATTAAAGTAAACGGTTTATCCATATTTAAAAATTTACTCAATGTGTTTTGAAAAGAACGGTGCGTATACAAACCTGTAATTGGATCGATGAGCTGCTCCTTCGTATACAAATTATGAACGGCTAATTCATCATTATTTTTACGAATGATGTAGTTAGTCATTAAAAATATGAATACGAAAGCAAGCATTTGAACGAGCCATAACGGTAAATGGTCTAAAAACGATTCATTAAAAACGGCGCCTACTCCCGTATAAATTGAAATAGTGACTATAAATAATACCCATCTTAATCCTGATGAGAAAGTTAACGTCATGTAAAAGATAAAAATAAATAATAACGGAACAAACAGACTTAGCCAATTATTCGTAACAGTTATTAAAGCCATTAAAAGGAGTAAATCAAATACATTTAAAAGCTTTATGCAAACCGAAAGCTGCCTCTTTTTATTTTTAAAAATGAAATAAACAATTTGAGCTAAAAACAAATAAGTAAATAAAGCTAATATGGCATAGTCATGAAACGCTTCATGTAAATTGATAACGACTATATTTGGATACGCATACCAAATATAAGCAATTGCTAAAAATATAAGCCAACGAAAAATAAAATAATATGAATGCAATTTTTTATCTAATAACCATTCCCTCATCAGTCATCGATCCCTTAACGTTTTATCATCTAAATTTTAACATAATAAAAAGGCTGAAATGAGTATTCCAGCCTTTTTCTATATATTTCCCATTATTCTTGGAAAAATTTACGGTTAATCTCGATATATTCAGTTTCATCTTCTGGAATTTCATCCTCATAAAAAATTGCCTCAACAGGACAAACTGCCTCACATGCCCCACAGTCAATACAAATATCAGGATCTATATAGAACATGTCTTTACCTTCCTCGATACAATCAACAGGACAAACCTCAACACATTCACCCGATTTTTCATCTTTACACGGTGAAGTAATTACGAATGCCATGCATTATCACTCCTTTGTTTTCTTTTATGCTTAAATTCAATTTTTAGTTGAATCCATATACATATTGACACTCTATGTCTGATTATAAGCACTTTTTTTCGATTGTGCAAATATACTATATTAATGAATTGTGAATTTTTTTGGAGGTTTCTATATGAATATACGGATACAACGAGGTATGACCTTTTATCATTTATCTATTTTATTTCAAATTCCTTTATCCCTTCTTATCGGAGCAAATCGAAATAAAAATCCAAATGCCCTCATAATTGGTGATTACGTTTATATTCCAGGTTATGATACGAGTCGCTACACAATTAATGAAGGCGACACGTTATGGAGTATTAGTGAACGTTTTAATATCCCGTTAGATCAACTAATCATTGTAAATCAAAATATTGAACCGAATTGGTTACGTGTTGGAGATGAAATTAATCTTCCCGTTAAAATTAATGAAAACATATTAACGTTTGACGAGCCATATACGTCTGAAACATTAGAACAAGATTTATTTACATTAGTTAATATTTATCCTTTTATGACATTAAGAGCAATTGGAACGTCAGTGATGGGAAAACCGATATATGAAGTCATTATTGGTCAAGGCGAAAAAAATATTCATATAAACGGCTCTTTCCATGCGAATGAATCTATTACAACTTCTGTCATTATGAAGTTTCTCAATGATTATTTAGTTGCATTAACGAACAATGATTCAATTCGTGAAGTCGATATGCAGCAATTTTTTAATTCAATCACATTATCTTTAGTGCCAATGGTCAATCCTGACGGGGTTGATCTCGTTAATGAAGGATTACCTGAATTAGAAAATTTCCAAGAGCTTGTATTAAATATAAACAATGGAAGCACGAATTTCGATGGTTGGAAAGCAAATATTAGAGGAGTTGATTTAAACAATCAATATCCTGCAAACTGGGAAATTGAAAGGGAAAGAAAGCCAAGTAGTCCATCGCCGCGAGACTTTCCTGGATATGAGCCGTTGTCAGAGCCTGAAAGTATTGCCCTTTATAATCTCGTTAATGAGTCTAATTTTGATCGAGTTTTAGCTTTGCATACGCAAGGAAAAGTTATATTTTGGGGTTATGAAGGGTTGGAGCCACCTATTTCGGAGACGATTGTTCAAGAATATAGTCGAGTTAGTGGGTATGCGCCCATTCGTTATGTAGATAGTCATGCAGGTTTTAAGGATTGGTTTATTCAACAATTTAGAAAGCCAGGTTTTACGGTAGAATTAGGGCGTGGTGTAAACCCCCTTCCGTTTTCACAGTTTGATGAAATTTACGAAGAAACGTTAGGTATATTTTTAGCGAATTTATTTGTTTAAAAAAAGTAGACAAAAGTTTTTGAATAAGTAAACTCGAACGTTATTTGAGCATATACCCGCTCTGGAAATATACTTCGCTTTCCGTGGGCGGCTGTTGAGCCTCCTCGTGCTATCGCACTGCGGGGTCTCAACTAGGCCTTTGCTCCCACAGGAGTCTACGTATATTTCCAGAGCTAGTTTTTACTCATCGTTCGGTTTTATAATTCATCCTTTTTATTGTCTCACAACCCTCTGTATTACTTATTTTACCTCTTCAAAATACTCTTTATAAAAGCCACCTATTTTCCCTGAGTCATCAGTGACAAAATAAAATTCACCTGACTCATTTTTCACATCATAAGTTTTTCCGACAGTTAATAAATTTTCGACGGTAAATTTTTTCGCTTTATTATTCGTACATTTAACTTGTTTAATGGCTTTATCATGCCACGTTTTATGGATCATTATTTTACCCCTCCGACTTTAATCAATCGTTTGATTAATATTGTTTTTGTTCAAATAAAACGGTATATTTTCCGTATCCTTCTTCTTCTAGTTTTTCTTTCGGAATAAAACGAAGGGCTGCAGAATTAATACAATATCTTAATCCACCTTTATCAATAGGTCCATCATCAAACACGTGTCCGAGATGAGAATCGGCATAACTACTTCTTACTTCAATTCGTCTCATGCCATATGAAGTATCTAAATTTTCTTCCAATTGAGCAATTGGTTTCGTGAAGCTTGGCCAACCACAACCCGCATCATATTTATCAGTTGATGAAAATAAAGGCTCGCCACTAACGATATCTACATAAATTCCGTCACCTTCAAAATCCCAATATTCGTTATGAAACGCTGGTTCCGTCCCATCTTCTTGGGTGACGTGATATTGCATGTCCGATAAACGTTGACGTAATTGCTCCAAATCTTTATCACTTTTCCAATGTTTTTCAATAAAGTCTTTTCGTCCAGAGCCTTTTTTATACATTTTATAATGGAAAGCATTTTTCTTATAATAATCTTGGTGACTTTCCTCAGCGACGTAAAATGGTTTCGCTTCTTTAATTTCAACGACGATCGGTTTGTTAAATTTTCCACTTTCATCTAAAGCCTTTTTCGATTGTTCAGCTAATTGCTTCTGTTTTTCATTATGATAAAAAATTACAGGCTTATATGATTCACCCCGGTCATTAAATTGTCCTCCAGCATCGGTTGGATCAATTTGCTGCCAATATACTTCTAACAATTCGTTGTACGTAAAAACGTCAGGGTCAAATGTAATTTGTACAGCCTCGACATGGCCCGTTTCATTTGTGCACACTTCTTCGTATGTCGGATTTTCCACATGGCCACCTGTGTAACCTGAAATAACCTCATGAATTCCGGGACGCCGATCGAAGGGCTCGACCATACACCAAAAACAACCACCTGCAAATGTTGCTTTTTCAAGTTTTTCAGTCACTTAAACATCACCTCTTATTAAAATTTAAATATATAATTTCGGTTTTGGCAATTCATTTGTTTTATTAGCTTTCTTTTTCCTTCTTTTCTGTAGTTCTTTGCTTTTATCGTCATTTTCATTCTTATCATCATTAGTGCATCTAGACTCATTAGCCTCTTTATTTTCTACTTCTCCATCGCTCTTCTCTTCTTCATTTTCTTTGTCCTCTTCTTCACTTTCGCTTGAAGCTTCACTGGAGTCACTTTCCATCATCATTTTCATCATATCTAATACGACCGGCAAATTTTTAAGCATCGGACTAAATTCTTTGATATAAGGTGTCACTTGCTGCATGACGCCTAGTCCTTTTTGTACGGTATCTAACGTACCTAATAAACCACCGCTGGATGAGCTAGTCGTAGAAGCAGCTTGCTCTAACATATTTGGTGGAAAGGATTGTGGCCATTGATTAGGAAACGGAAAACCTTGGTTATATGGCGGAAATTGTCCTCCTTGTACGTTTTGTGTTTGACTTTTTCCTAATAAATTTTTTATAAATCCACCTATGCCACCTTGACTTTGGGGTTGTTGATACATTGGCTGTTGATACATTGGTTGTTGAAATTGTTGTGGTGGTCTAAAACCGAACGGACCCATTTCTATTCCTCCTTTAGTTGCTTATTATAGTGTACGGAATAGACGAGTATCCTGTTTAGGCATTTGCCACTTTATTTCACCCATTGTATCGGCTTTATATGATGGCGGATTAAATAATCATTGGTTAGAGAAAAGGGACGACTATTGAAAAAGCCACGATAAGCTGACAATGGGCTCGGATGCGGGCTATGAATAATAAGATGTTTATTTTGATTAATGCTTTTACCCTTTTCCAACGCTTCCTTCCCCCATAAAATAAAGACGAGATGTTCTTTTTCTTCATTTAAAATAGATATTATTTTATCCGTAAACCGTTGCCAGCCGAGATGTTTGTGAGAATTAGGCTTTCCTTCTTCAACGGTTAAAATCGCATTTAATAAAAGGACCCCTTCATCCGCCCAATGTGTTAAATCACCGTCAGCTGGAAATGAGCAATTTAAATCGGTCGTTAATTCTTTAAATATATTTTTTAACGAGGGTGGTATAGGAATATGTTCATTCACTGAAAAGGATAGACCATTTGCTTGATCCTTACCATGGTATGGATCTTGACCGAGAATAATGACCTTCGTTTGTTCAAAGGGTGTTTTATTTAAAGCGTTAAATAGGAGTGATTGCTTTGGATAAATCGTTTTTTGTTCATATTCTTTTTTAATTATTTGAATAAGTTCTTCAAAGTAAGGCTCTTTTAATTCGGTTTTTAAAAAGTATTTCCAGTCTGAATTGATTTCCATCCTCATCCCCCTTATTTCCTGGGAAAGCGCATAATAAATAACCGTTCGACAAACCATTGTGCGAATGGTTGTTAATTAAGTATATATTTTCGCAAAAACAGTTGAAATATGTTAAATAATCTGCACTTTTTCACAACTCATTGCCCATACATTAATGATAAACATACATAGAAATGTAGTAAAAATATAAAGGAGGATCATAGTATGGGTAGTGAATATGGTGCAGGAAGTGGATTTACGTTAATTGTAGTTTTGTTTATTTTGTTAATCGTAGTCGGTAGCGCATACGTTTGTTAATGGAATAGATGATAACCAGGTGAATGACTCCTCACCTGGTTTATTTTTCATTCATGTATTGCTCCCAAAGCTCATCGAATATAGATAAAGCTTCAGGAAAAGGAATATTCCACTCTAAATATCGGCTAATTTCATCGTATTCAGAAGTGTATTTCGGAAACTCAAAATCGTGAAACATCCAATCTGCTAATCTCTTTTTTAGATCTTGTTTATTTTGAATGCCCCGAAAAGTCATCATATATTCATAAAAAGATTTATTCAAAGGACTCACCTTCTTATTAAGATGACGCGCTAAGCTTCTCTATTTTCTTCAGTTGCCTTTTATAAACCGCCGATGAAGCAAAAATTGCGATTTCATATAAAGCAATTAACGGTCCGACGACAAACAACTGCAATATAAAGTCCGGTGGGGATAGCATAGTCCCTAATAGAACTAATATTATATAAGCAAATTTTCTAACTCGCTTTAAAAAGGATGGATTTAATATTCCGAGACTCGTTAAGAACATCGCTATTAATGGAACTTCAAAAAATAACGCAAATGGTATCGTTATTTGCAAAATAAAACGAAAATAATTTGCAGCTGTAAACATTTCATTAACGAGCCCTTCACCTAAATTAAGTAAAAAGCCTAAAATTAAATCTTTAATGAAAAAGTACCCGAATGCTAAACCGCCAATAAATAAAATGAAAATGACTGGTATGTAAAGTATACTTATTCTTCGTTCTTTTTTCGTTAATCCTGGGGAAATAAATAGCCATAATTGTAACGCGAAAAAAGGAACGGTTACAATAAGGGCGGTTACCGTTGCTATAATAATGTAGATCCATATAATTTCAAACGGACTTATGACAGTTAATTTAAAAGGAACGTCATTCTCCATAAAAAAATAAATCTCTTCAACAAAGTAAAATCCAGCGATAAAAGATAATACGAAAATAACGAGTGTCCATACAACTCTTTTTCTTAATTCACCGAGATGATCTGTCCAATGCATTGTGTTTGTAGTTTGATTTGAATCTGTCATAAAGAATCCTTCCTTTTCATAAAAGAAGATGTAAGGGAGTCCCTTACATCTTTAACTAACGGTTACTCTTTATCTTGACTACCTTTTTTTGAATCATCATCTGAAACTAAATCACTCGTAGCTTTTTTAAATTCTTTTAACGATGATCCAACAGCTTTACCGATCTCAGGTAATTTTGAAGGACCGAACAATAGGAGTATAACAATCAGTATTAAAATTAATCCAGGAATACCGATATTTCCAAATCCCATATTAAACACCTCTATACGTTTATTTTAAAACAACGATTATTTCGCTTGATCATCTTCTTTTAAGTCGTTATCTGTAGCTTCATTCGTAGCTTTTTTAAATTCTTTTAACGATTTTCCTATAGCTTGACTTAATTGTGGCAGTTTTGTTGGGCCAAATAATATTAAAACGACGATGACAATTAAAATAAGTCCAGGAATACCAATACTCATCTTTACACCTGCCAATCTACCCATTATCATATCTATTGTCGCCGATTTGGGCGATAATTGCAATAAAAAACTAAGCAGTTTATAAAAAGTTCACTTATTAACGACTTATTTTCGATCATAGACGTAAAACGTATGGGGATATTTATTTTTTTCATCGACAACTCCAGCTTCTTCGTTAATTAATATCCATTCATTTAAATCAATTTCTGGTAAGTATGTATCCCCAGGAAACGATGCATGAATGACTGTTAAATAAAGGCGATCGATATAAGGTAAAAATTGTTCAATTAGCTGAGCGCCACCGATGAGAAAGACGTCACCTTCGTTTAAATAAGGCTTGAGCTCTTCCCACGATTGAACGACGATACATCCTTCTGCTTGATACTGTTCATTTCTCGTCATAATGATGTTTTTTCGATTTGGCAAAGCTCGTCCAATCGACTCATACGTTTTTCGCCCCATAACGATTGTATTTCCTGTTGTTATGTTTTTAAAACGTTTTAAATCGTTAGGCAAATGCCATGGGAGGTCATTATTATAGCCGATTACTCGATTTTCATCCATCGCAATAATCATCGAAAGCATCTTCTCACCTTCTTTAAACAGCCACGGGTGCTTTAATCGTCGGATGTGGCTCATAATTGTTAAGCGAAATATCTTCTATTTCAAAATCAAAAACAGATTGCTTGTCAGTATTTAATTGAAGTGTCGGCCCATTATTCGGCTCGCGATTTAATTGTATTTCAACTTGCTCGAAATGATTATGATAAATATGGGCATCACCCAATGTATGAACAAACTCACCGACTTCTAATTGACATTCATGGGCGATTAAATGAGTCAGTAAGGCATAGCTTGCGATATTAAATGGGACGCCTAAGAATATGTCAGCACTTCTTTGGTATAACTGACACGATAATTTACCATCATGAACGTAAAATTGAAATAACGTATGACAAGGAGGTAATGCCATCGTAGGCACATCATCTGGATTCCACGCACTGACAATGAGTCGTCTAGATTCAGGGTGATGTTTAATATCGTGAATGACTTGGGCAATTTGATCAATCGTTTCGTTATTAGCTCCTTGCCACTTTCGCCATTGTTTACCGTAAACATCCCCTAGATGACCAAACTTTTCACTAAAGACATCATCTTCAATAATTAATTTTTTAAAACGATCCATTTGCTCGTCATATAGTTTTTTAAATGATTCATCTTGTTGAGCCCGTAGACCGAAATTCGTCATATCTGGTCCGTCATATTCTTCACTTTCTACCCAACGTTTAAACGCCCATTCATTCCAAATATTATTGTTATGTAATAATAGGTAGCGAATATTTGTATCTCCTTTTAAAAACCAAAGCAATTCACTCACAATTAAACGAAACGGGATTCGCTTAGTCGTTAAAAGCGGAAAAGATTTTGATAAATCAAAGCGCATTTGATAACCAAATACGGACCTTGTACCTGTACCTGTTCGGTCTCCTCGATCTTGACCATATTTAAGAACGTGTTTACATAGGTTTAAATACTGCTCTTCATTTGATGTTGTCATGACTTAACCTCCCTAGTTCAATTATGTCTTTTTCTTTACTATATTGTAACAAAGAACTCGACGATGTCATAGTTCGATTTCCCCGCACATATAATTTCAACATCATAAGGAAAGGTGATGATGTTTTTGGTAAGTAGAAAAAAATCGCGAACCTTTTTACTTGGAACGATGGCTGGTAGCTTAGCATTAAGTAGCCCTTTCGCCTTTCACCCAATAAGTGCAGAAGCAAAAGAGCATCAATTGGAACTACAACAATTAAAATATGGTGACCATCATGAAGCAGTCGTACATCTACAGAAAAAATTAAAATTGTTAAATTATTATTCAGGAGAAGTTATTCCAAATTATAACGTATTAACGGAACATGCGGTTAGAAGCTTTCAACATGATCATAATTTACCTGATCATGGTGTAACAGATGAAGTAACGATGAGCATTTTAGAAACAGAAGTCATCGATTATCATTTAGAAGTCATTACAAATAATGCAGAAAGTATTACGAACGGGGAGCGCTCAAATAAAGTTAAACAAATACAAAAGTCTTTAGATTATTTTGGTGTTTATGATGGAGAAATTGACGGAATTGCTGGACCATTAACTAAAAAAGCGTTAGATCGAATTATTTCCTTAAAAGATTTGTCCATTAATTTAGATAACTTTTATCCCGTTGTTGAAGTTAATAATGTACAAAGCTCACATCAAAATGAAGCAGCAACGAGTAACGAAGTCGAAACAGTCGTTCAAACTAACGAATTAAATCAAAATTCAGCCGTTAATCATAGCTCAGTCATCGAAACAGCTAGATCTTATATGGGGACCCCTTATGTTTGGGGAGGAACATCGCCATCAGGTTTTGATTGTAGTGGATTTATCCAATATATTTTTGGTTCCCATGGTACCCCTTTACCGAGAACAGTAAGTGATATATGGAATTCAACGGTATCAATTGATCAACCGAGCGTTGGCGACTTAGTCTTTTTCGAAACTTATAAAGCAGGTCCTTCTCATTTAGGAATTTATATCGGTGACGGAAACTTTATACATGCAGGTTTGAATAATGGAGTGACAATAAGCAATTTAAGTGAATCCTATTGGAACACCAGATATTTAGGTGCTAAACGTGTCGGAAATTAGTCATTTATTTGGTAAAATAAAATAATTTTTAGTAAAACACCTTTCCACTTGACTATTAATGTTTGGATAAAGTATACTTGGTATTGCAATGAAGATGTGAAGTGTCATGAATCCAGGTAACTTCTATAGAAGTGAAGATCGTGATTCTTCCTTCTAATTCGAAGTTACTTTTTTTATTACCTTCACAAATTGATTGCAAATTAATTAAGCACCAGATCGGTGAATGTTCTAGGAGGATTTTTTATTATGCAAAACGGTGTAGTAAAATGGTTTAACGCAGAAAAGGGTTATGGCTTCATTCAAGTTGAAGGTGGAGACGATGTTTTCGTACATTACTCAGCAATTCAAGATGAAGGATTTAAAACATTAGACGAAGGCCAAGAGGTTTCTTTTGAAATCGTTGAAGGCGATCGTGGCCCACAAGCTTCTAATGTTACTAAAAGATAAATCTTTTATAAGCGTAAATAAAACGGCGATTAATTAATCGCCGTTTTTATTTTTTTCCTATTGATAAATTGGCTTATGTGCTTTATCATTATATATTGTTGTTTTTACACGCAGTTCGCAACCATCCTGCGTTATCAAAACTAGGGAGAGATTAAAATGTACAATGAACTTATTTGGATTTTTTCAGCACTCGTTTACTTTACGCTTCTTACACTTATTTATCGCATATTCGGTAGAAGCGGATTGTTCGTTTGGATTGGTATGTCGACAGTTGTAGCGAACATTCAAGTACTAAAAATGGTCGAGCTTTTCGGGATTACCGCAACATTAGGGAACATTCTTTACGGAACCATCTTTTTAGCAACGGATATTATTAACGAACAACATGGTAAAAAAGAAGCGCGAAAAGCTGTCTGGCTCGGTTTCTTCACCCTTCTTTCAATGACTTTAATTATGCAGATTGCTTTATTATATACGCCTGCTGATTCAGACGTTGCCCACGACTCGTTAAAAACGATTTTCGATTTAGTTCCTCAGGTTGCTATCGGTAGTTTACTTGCTTACATTGTCAGTCAAAGCTTGAGTGTTCATATTTTCCACTGGTTTAAAGTTAAAACAGCTGGACGCTTTTTATGGCTTAGAAATACTTTGAGTACGATGATTAGTCAATTAATTGATTCGACCATCTTTTGTGTCATCGCATTTTGGGGAGTATTGACGACAGATCTAGAGGTATGGATTCAAATATACTTATCGACATATTTTATTAAATTTATCGTTGCAGCCCTTGATACACCATTTATTTACTTAGCTCGGTCAATTGGACGAAAAGAGAAATTTTTTATGAAATAATGAAAATAACCCTAGGAAAAGATGCGAATTTTTCTAGGGTTTTGTTTTTCAATTTATCGTTATAACATCATTATCCTCATTCGTAATCCAATCGCTGAAGCTTCCCGCATACAATCTTACCTGTTCAAATCCTGCATGTTTCAAAGCTAAAACATTTGGAACGGCTGTTACTCCTGAGCCACAATAAACGATAATCTCACCATACTGATTTAACGGTTCAAAATAAGTTTTAAGCTCTTCCTTTGATTTAAAATAACCTTCCTTCGTTAAAACGTTCGTCCATTCGAAATTCATCGCTCCTGGAATATGCCCTGCTTTATGATCAATCGGCTCGTGTTTTCCTGCATAACGTTCATAAGCTCGTGAATCGATTAAACAAATATTTATGCTGTCCAATTGATTTTTAACATCTGATTGATTAGCTAAAAGGTGTTCTTGAACGTTAATGCTTCCATAGGCCTCTTTTTCTTTAACTGTTGATTGATCTGTTTCTGTTGGATAGCCTCTTTTCTCCCATTCATCTAACCCGCCATTTAATAAATAAATGTTTTCATGGCCAATATAAGTCATCATCCAATAAAATCGTGAGGAAAAGGCGCGATTATTACAATATGCAATAACGGTTGTTTCCTTTGAAATCCCTTTTTCAGCTAACGTTTTTGTAAAATCATCAAGATGAGGTAATGGATGTCTTCCTCCCGTCTCCTTCACTTCCCCACTCAAATCTTTATCTAAATGGAAGTATACTGCCTGTTTAATATGTTTTTCATTAAATAAAGCTTCACCTAATTTTGTATTTCCTAAATCAAAACGACAATCAGCAAATACGACATCCTCCTCTTCTTTTAGTAATTGATAAGCCTTCTCTAATGAGATAATCATGAGTATTCCCCCTAACTATTTAAGATTCATTGATTAAATATGTTTTTAATGCTCTGTTTTCTAACGGAATTCTTTTACGCATTAGTAATAGGTGAAGCGTGAAAAAAATAATCGCTGTCCCGTACGCTTGAAATAATATAGGAATGATAAGAAATTCTAACCCGACAACGATATAATTCGGATGATTAATCCATTTATACGGTCCTTTTTTCACAAGCTGACTATTCGGTTGGACAATCACCTTTGTATTCCAATACCTCCCTAGAGAAAAAAGACACCAATATCGGAAAAGCTGTACTAAAATAAATAGCGTTAACCAAATAAGTGAAATGGGTTCCTCCCACTTATGATTAAAATAGCTTTCAAATATTAGAGCGATGAAAAATAATGAATGGGTTACGATAATTAGCGAGTAGTACGGATCTTTTATTTCAATAGCCCCTCTGTTTTTCTGATAAACTTCATTTAATCTTGCAACGATTAATTCGACAACGCGCATGACGATTAAATAGATAAAAATAATGAAATAAACCATATTAAGCCCACTCCAATAATAACATCTCTGATGAAAAACCTGGACCTAATGCTGTTAGTAAATGATACGTTTTCTTAAAAGTATCGTTTTTATTTTTTAAAGCTTCCTTCAACACGAAAAACAGTGTTGGTGATGACATATTACCATACTTTTTTAAAACATATTTCGTAAATTGAACCGATTGAATGTCTTCTAATTGCTCTTCCATTTTTTCAATAACCTTTTTTCCACCTGGATGGGCTAAAATATTTTCGATTTCAGCCATCTTTAAGTTATTTTGATTTAAAAATTGCTGAAGATGTTCTGCCCAAAAGGTCGGTATTAATTTTGGAATATCAACGGAAAATATAACGTGAAGTCCGTCGTTTTTAACATCCCATCCCATCACGTTCATCGTTTGTTTTAGTAATTTTGAGCTTGTTGACTTAATAGATAAATCTTTTGATCGTTTTTGATGGTTTGGATGGTCATCACCTACTAATAAAACTGCGCCAGCTCCATCAGAAAAAAGCGCTGCCCCAACGACATCTTTTGGCATTAAATTATGATGATGAAAGGCAATCGTAGCTAATTCAACGGCTATAACTAACACCGTTTTATGAGGATATGCTTTTAAAAAGTCATAAGCTCTTGATAAGCCAATTCCACCACCAGCACAGCCTAAACCGAACATTGGAATTCGTACAACATCATCTTTAAAAGGTAATTCATTCATAATATGTACTTCTATTGTCGGGGTTAAAATCCCTGTACTCGTCACTGAAATAATCGCATCAACATCATGATAAGTCATGTCCGTTTGCTCGAAGCATTCGTCTATCGCTTTTTTTATAAGTTTTAAAGACTGTTTCATAAATAAATCATTTCGTTCTTGAAAGGAATGGGGTTGTGAAAACCATGATTTGTCTACTACAAAATATCTTTCATCGATATGAGCATGGTCAAATACAGATAAGTATTTTTTTAGTCTCGTATTTTTAATCATCGGTTCTATGAGTTGTTTAGCGTCGTTTTGTTTTAACAAATAATCCGGCAACGCGGTACCTACTGCATGTATGATCGCCATTATTACGACATCCTTTTTATTTTATAGTCTTCTAAGTTCGATGATTAAATATGCACTTTAACGGAAAAAGACTATCCATTTCAATTGGATAGTCTTTTTAAGATTAATCTTGATATATTTTTCTATATTTTTGTTTTAAATATTCGATTAAGTAATCTGGATTAAGTCCTTCTCCTGTAACGTCTTTTAACAGTTCAAGAGGTTGTTTCATACTCCCATGACGGTGAATATTTTCATTTAACCAATTTTTAATCGGGGATAAATTGTCACTTGCAATCGCTTCTTCTATATTAACTGTTTTTCTTAATGTGTTATTTATTTGAGCGCCATACATATAACCGAGCGCATATGATGGAAAATATCCAAAATCCCCACCTGACCAATGAATATCTTGTAATACGCCTAAACTATCCGTTTCGGGTCTAATCCCTAAATATTCTTCCATTTTATTATTCCAAAGCTCAGGTAAATCCTTCACTTTTATTTCTCGATTGATTAAGCCCTTTTCTAATTCATAACGAATCATAATGTGTAAAGGATACGTCATTTCATCTGCTTCAATCCGAATAAACGATGGCTTCACTTCATTGATTGCTCGGTAAAAATCTTGTTTTGAGATTTCTTTAAAGTCACTTGGTGCGTATTGTAAAAATAAATCGTAATTATGATCCCAAAATGTTTCATTTCTACCGATGAAACTTTCCCAAAACAAGGATTGGGACTCGTGAATTCCCATTGACACAGCGGAACCGACTGGTGTTCCTTCTAATGATAAATCTAAGCCTTGCTCATAAAGGGCATGTCCCCCTTCATGAATCGTACCGAAAATGGCGACACGAAAATCGTTTTCATTATAATTCGTCGTCACCCTTACATCTTGTTGGTTGATATTAATTGCAAAAGGATGAATCGTCGTATCAAGTCTTCCTGCATCAAAATCGAAACCCATTTTCTCAAGTAATTTTAACGCAAACTTTTCCTGATTTTCTTTAGGGAAATATTTTAATATTTGCTCTGAATTCGGTTTATTTGTTGATTGATTAATCTCTTCAATTAAAGCGGATAGCTCCTTACGTAATTTAGGGAAAACGTCATCTAACGTTTTAACCGTGACACCAGGCTCATAGTTATCTAGTAATGCATCATATTTATTTTCTTCATAGCCCCAATAATCGGCAAAGCGAATATTGTAGTCAATTATTTTTTCTAAATATGGCATGAAGCTAGGAAAATCATTTTTTTCTTTCGCTTCAGCCCAAACAGATTCTGCTTCAGACGTGAGTTGGACGTATGCTTTATATTCGTCACTCGGAATTTTCTTTGATTGATTGTACCGTTTTTCAACTAATTCGATGGATTTTTGAATGATTTTATTGTCAGATCCTTTTAGCTCATCAATATATTTTTTCATTTCATCTGCTGTTACTAACTCATGGGTCTTTTGTGTTAATAGACCAATCGTTTCCGAACGTCTTTTAATTCCCTTTTTAGGTATTTTCGTTCTTAAATCCCAAGCAATGAGTTTGATTGCTTCATTAAAGGATTCAATTTGTTTGTAATATTGCAAAAATTCCTGTTCCAATGATGTCAAGTTAGCAGTTGACATATGATCACTCCACCTATCTATTTTTCACCGAAATATTGAAAGTAATTCGTTTGGATAAAACCATTAAATAGTTTTCTTTTTTTCGTTGCTTTTTTTCCGTAGCATTTTTCAAAATGAGGGTAAGCCGTTAAAACATAGACGCTCCATTTCGGATGCTGCTTCATAATTTTTCCTAAATCACGATAAATTTTTTCAACTTCAGCTTTATCGCCGATTCGCTCACCATATGGCGGATTACCAATTAAATAACCGACATCTGATTTGATAGAGAGGTCGCTTACTTGCATTTGTTTAAAATCAATTAGCTCACCGAGGCCTGCTTCTAATGCATTTCCTTTAGCAATTTCTATCGCACGATGGTTAATATCTGAACCTGTTATATTGAGTGATTGATCGTAGTTAGCTAAATCTTCGGCTTCTTCTAAAGCATGATTTAAATGATCACTTGAATAGGTTTCCCATTCTTCAAAGGCGAACTCCCGGTTAAATCCTGGCGCAATATTTTGTCCAATAAGAGCTGCCTCAATAGGAATTGTTCCTGAGCCTGTAAATGGATCGATTAATGGGGCATCTGGATTCCAATTGGTTAACTGAATGAGAGCGGCAGCTAAAGTTTCTTTTAACGGTGCCTCCCCTTGGTCAACACGGTAGCCTCGTTTATGTAATCCAGCTCCAGTACTATCAATCGAAAGGGTTACTTCATCTTTTAAAATAGCAACCTCAACCTTATATTTCGCCCCTGATTCCTCTAAGTGCGAATGAATATGATAGGCTTCTTGCAATCGAGTAACAATGGCCTTTTTAACGATTGATTGACAATCTGGAACGGAATGTAATTTTGATTTATGTGATTTTCCAACGACGTGAATAAAACCGTCCTTTGTGATCCATTCTTCCCACGGGATAGATTTCGTATTTTCAAATAATTCTTCAAAGGTAAACGCCTTAAACTGGCCCATTTGAATTTTGACACGGTCAGCTGTTCGTAGCCATAAATTACTACGGGCAATTCCTTGTAAATTGGACTTGAAAATGACTTTTCCATTATCCGTTTTTACATTTGTATAGCCTAAGTTTTTTACTTCATCTCTAACGAGTGCTTCTAATCCCATCGCAGCTGTCGCAATTAATGTTATATCCTCTGTCATGAAAGCCATCCCTTTCAAAAAAAGCAATTTAAACAGATTAAGGCATAAGTAAAATAGGACAAATAAGTGTTCTGTAAGCCATGTTCTGTACCATTGTACTGCAAACGGTTGTCAGCCTCGTACTTTGGCAGTAACCATCTATCTACCATTCCATTGAAATGGTCCTTCTGCTCGGTTCATTTCCCTGCAGAAAGTGCCCCTACCATTATTTGGGTTGCTCACTCATGGGGTTTACCGCGTTCCACCTCGAAAAGTTTCCCTTTCAAGCTCGTCACTGTGGCACTTTAAAGGTATTCGAGTCATATCTTTTAAAAGACTTAGACCCTTTCCCTGCCGTAAGTCATGAAGACTCCCTTGACTTATTGTTTCGTCAAGCATGAACACTACGAACATCTCAGTTCGTGTGAGCATGGACTTTCCTCTTTAGTTAATAACTAAAGCGATTACTCAAACACTTATTTTATTTTACTTATGCCTGAATATTATATTTTAACATAATCAATAAAGTATATCATTAGTAATAATTAGTAATTATTGCTCAGAATAACGTTTACCGAAGACCGCCTTTTCTAAATTAGATAAGCGCTGTAAAACGTCATAGTTAATTTGTCCTCTCGGTTGAGATGAACGAGTGGCAGATGGCGTGGATCCAGCTGCTTTTAAACGTTTAATCTCCTCGTTTAAAGATGCAATTTCTTTATGGAATTGTTCATAATCTTGAATGATAACATCTAAAAAGTCATCTACCTCGTCTTGATTATAACCGCGTATCGTCGTTTTAAACTCCTTATCTAATATTTCTTGAACAGTTAAGTTAATTTTCATTCCATCTAACCTCCTAATTTCGATTAATTTTTCCCTTCAGTTAGCTCTCTCGCTATATCTTCAAGGTCATAAGCATTAATATGAATCATTTCATAGTTGTTCAATTGTTCGTATTGTCTTGCTAGGTCATAAAAATATTTAGGTGATCCCCCAAATTCTTCCTCATAAATAATTAAGCAAGCATCTGTTTTTTCTATGAACCATTTATTTTTAATCGCATATTGCTTCGGTCCTTCATAAGGTCGTTTAATCAACGGTTCGTAAAAATCAGCTAAAGCCATCATTTCTTCATACTTTTCTTGCTTATCTTCTTTCCAAATTTTTTCTTGATCAAGAAATGGTGGGATTAAAGCTAATTGAATGTCATACGTTTCTTTTAAGTCTTGTACAACATCGAAGCCCCACGTTTCCACTCCTTGCTGTCCAGATATAATGACCCATTCTAATCCTTGATCTAACAAATTTAAAATTTTGCGTTTTAATGTTTCTTTTATGACGACAATTTTTTGATCTCTTTCACTAAATATATTCAATTCATGTGGTTTATATCCCGTTATTGCTAATGATTTTATACTCATATTTTTAGTATAACAAAAAAAGAGCTAATGTGTACTAGCTCTTTTAATTTTTCGGCACTATTCAGATACATTTTGTCCACTTTCTAAGTCATCTGGTGAAAAAGAGAAAGGTAAAAGATTAGAAACCGTCGTCTCCATCACCTTTTCGTCTTTATTGCATATGTATACGGGCATTTCTGGCTGAAAAAATTCTGCCATCACTTGACGACAAGATCCACAAGGTGGTACTGGTCGATCTGTGTTAGCAATAACTGCAAGTGATACAAACTCTGTTTCCCCTTCTGATATCGCTTTAAAAATCGCCGTTCGCTCAGCACATAGAGAAACGGGAAAGGCTGCGTTTTCAATGTTGCACCCCGTATAAACTTTTCCACTTTTCGTTAATAAAGCAGCACCGACTGGAAAATTTGAATACGGAACATACGCTTTCGTTAACATTTCTTTTGCTTTTTGAATAAGCGCTTCAGTCGTCATTTTACTACTCCCCCAAATTTTGGTCATTAAGAATTAAATCTAAATTATATAAGACAGATTGATGTAGCTCCATAAACCTTTTTTTACGAACATCGTGAAAATAACTATGTAATACCATAATTTCTAAATTATCAACGGTATTTTTAATTTGATTCGGAAAAAGGGGGATTCGATGAACATATTTATTCGCCATCTCCCCCCACAAGTCAATTCGTTTAAAAATATCTTTCGTCTCTTCCTTCATTAAATAAAAATCATCATAATTTTTCCGATCAAATTTTCGACCATTCACATATCTATCATATATTTCGTCTACATCATTGTTTCGAAATTGGATTGTTAGTTCAATAAATTCCTTCATAATTATCACCTACAACATAATCATAAACTGTCGTAGTGACTTTTGGCAAATTAATGATATTCTTTTTTAATCCCCTTTTCTGTTAAAACGATCTTTTGTCGTAATCCCTCTAACTCCAATTCTAATTGTTTCAATGAATGTAAAAACTGTTCTTTATTTTTTAGTTTCTCCATGACAACGCCTCCTTTTCATAATTCAATTAGCTATAAGACGTTTATCTCCTTCTAGGCAGACAATTAAAGTTGAAATCTTACAAAGGTTATCAATAATCAACTATTTTCGACGGATTCGCTTTTATTCGCCTTGTTAATTGATGATAATTGGGTGAGCCACTTTCTTTTTGTGTAAAATGGTTCATCAATTCGCTTAATTTTCTTTAAGCTAACGTCCTTCCACCATTTCTTTTTTATATTCACTTGTGTTGACCAATCACCATGGTAATCCGTCATAAGATGTTTTGTGTTCCGATAGTTCTGATAAAATGGTTTTGTTCCCGCCGTTTTAACAGACATATATTGTTCATACTCTTCACGACTTCCTGTTATAGGTACGTTCTTTGCAAAGGAAATAAATTGTGGGTATAAATACGGGTAAAATAATATATTAGCAATTTTTTTGCCCGTTTTAATGCGTCTTGATACATTTAAAAAATGCATAACATCAACGCCATACAATTTCCCGTTTTCAGTCGGTAAAATAACGGCATTGTAAGGAGGCTTGTCTTGGATTAGAAACGGAAATGAATGAAACACTTTCGTTCGATACGGGGAATGGTGAATGATCGGTTGTTCGATCACATTTTGTTCATTAATAATTTGCGCATATAACAGTCTTTTTTGGTTTCCATTTAAGTAATATTGATACCATTCATTTTCCATAAACCGTGAAACGTGAAAATGTTTTAATAAAAAAAATAACGCCGTCTTCTTCTCCCTCGATAGTTGGTAGATTAATAATTGTGGATAAGCATCTTGGAATATGTACCAATTGATACTTTCGTACGTTAAATATAGAGCGTGTCGCTTATCTTCATTTAATATATTTTGATACGTCTCAGATTGTAAGTCGGTCATATTCCATCCCGCATTTCGTGAAACAAAGCTAGCGAGTAATGACCACTTTATCTCTGGGAAACGATTATAAAACGACAAATACGCCTTCGTTCGTTTAATATTATTTTCATTATGATCAGCTGTTTGTTGTTTAATATAATCAATGAGTAATGGGATCATCGTCTCTTTTCCTTTATTCGTAGCAAATTTTAATGAAATTTTAATCAATCTTTAATAGTATAACCAATTCCTTTCGTTTAAATCTGATATAATATATTGCAGTTAGGAGGAATTATGGATGAGATATCCAATGGGGAGTCGACCGAATCAGAATCATACAAACACAACACAAAACAATATCCAATTTGGTAACCGGGGAATGACACTGGAAAAAGATATCGTATCAACGAATCAATATTACTTAGAAACGAATGTTGCAGTCATTCATAAAAAACCGACACCTGTTCAAATTGTACAAGTAGATTATCCGAAAAGAAGTGCAGCCGTCATTCGGGAAGCTTATTTTAAACAACCATCTACAACCGATTTTAATGGCATTTACAAAGGAAAATATATCGATTTTGAAGCAAAAGAAACGAATAACAAACATTCTCTCCCTTTTTCTAATATTCACGAGCATCAAGTTAAGCATATGGATTTAGTTGAAGAACATGGGGGCATTAGTTTTTTTATCATTCGATTTAAACAACGAAATGAAACTTTTTTATTACCAATACGTCCATTTATTAAAGCGTGGAATGGTCAATTCGAAAACAAACGAAAGTCATTAGCATACGAATTTGTAAAGGAACATGGTTTTTTAATTCCGTTCTCTTATCGAATGATCGTCGATTATTTAAAAATTATCGATGAAGTATATTTCAATGGAGGAGATCGCGTTGAGTCAACAGACAAAAAGTCGTAAAGCGATGAAGCAGCGCAAAAAAAATAATAAAAAAATAACGTGGAAAAGAGTATTACTTGCCTTACTTATATTAGCGGTACTATCCGTATTCATCGTAGTTGGTGTCGTCTATTCATATATTAAAGATGCCCCACCATTAAATGCGGAAGAATTAAAGGTACCACTATCGACAACGATTTTAGACCGTAATGGGGATGTCGTTGCCGAGCTTGGTGTTGAAAAACGAAAAGAAATTGAATTTGATGATATTCCTGACGTGCTAAAAAATGCTGTTTTAGCAACAGAAGACGTTCGCTTTTTTGAACATAGTGGAATCGACTTTTTAAGAATGGGTGCTGCCGTTATTGCAAATATTACGGACGGCTTTGGTGCTCAAGGTGCGAGTACAATTACTCAACAAGTCGTTAAAAATGCCTTTTTAACCCACGATAAAAAAATGAAACGTAAAATTCAAGAACAATACTTAGCAATACAGCTTGAACGAGAATATTCAAAAGAACAAATTTTTACGATGTATTTAAACCAAATTCATTACGGTAAAAATATTTATGGTGTACAAAAAGCATCGGAAGCCTTTTTCGGTAAAAGCGATTTACACGATTTGACGTTAGCAGAAGCGGCTTTATTAGCAGGAATTCCGCAAAGACCGAATGCGTATAATCCTTTTAATGATACTGAGCTAGCAGAACAACGTAGGAATACAGTGCTTGACTTAATGGTCCGCCATGAGAAAATATCTGAACAAGAAGCTGAAGAAGCAAAACAAGTAAAAGTTGAAGATATGGTTAGAGGCGATTATATTACGGGAACACCGTATGACTCATTTATCGAACAAGTCGTTATAGAAGCTGAAGAACTACTAGAAGATGAGGAATTAGATCTTGGCTCAGCTGGATTAACGATTCATACAACTCTTGATCCTGAAGCGCAAGATTATATTGAACATTTATTAAGCGAAGAAAGTCCTGTTGAATACCCTGAAGATATTGAAGCTGGTATCGTCTTACTCGATACAAAAACTGGGGAAATATTAGCAATCGGTGGTGGAAGAAATAAGGCTCAAGGTATTGGTGCGAGCATGAACTACGCATTAAACCCATACGGACGTCAGCCTGGATCGGCGATTAAGCCGATTGTAGACTTTGGGCCAGTTATTGAATATTTAAATTGGTCAACTTACGAACAAATTTTAGATGAGCCTTATAGCTATGAAGATGATCCAGATAAAATTATTTCAAACGCTGGTCGAGGTTATTTCGGCGAAGTTAGTTTAAGAGAAGCGACCTATCGTTCATTAAACGTCCCAGCTGTTAAAATGTTTCACGAGCTAGGCTCTTCGCAACCGAGTGAATTTGCTAGACGATTAGGTTTGGAATTTGACGGTGATTTATATGAATCCGATGCAATTGGCGGAGGAAAAATTCAAGTAAATCCGCTAGAAATGGCAGGTGCCTATGCCGCTTTCGGTAATGGTGGAATATATAATGAGCCATATTCAATTACGAAAATCGTCTTCCCAGATGAAACAGAAATTGAAGTAAAACATGATGCAGTCGTTGCCATGGCAGATTACACTGCGTATATGGTAACAGATATGTTAAAGGATGTTCTTAAAAATCCAGCAGGTACTGCCTATCATAATACACCCGTTGGTAATTTACCCGTTGCTGGAAAAACAGGTACGACAAACCGCGGTGATAATATGACACCTGACTCATGGATGGCTGGTTATACGACGAATTTTACAGTTGCTGTATGGTCGGGCTATTCCGAAGAACAACATATTGAAGGCCAATATCAAAGAATTCCGCAACATTTATTTAGTTACATTATGAATCATATGTCTGAAGGAATTGAAACACCAGATTTTGTTATGCCTGACTCTGTCGTTGAAGTACAAATAGAAAAAGGGTCTAATCCGCCTCAGCTTCCGAGTGATTACACACCGAGTGATCAAATTGTAACAGAGCTTTTCGTTAAGGGAACTGAGCCAACAGAAACGTCAGATCAATTTGATGAAATGGAAACTGTTATAGACGTATCAGTTGACTATGATGAAGACAATGAGTCGATTCATTTAGCGTGGGATCATCCACGATTAAATGATGATGACGAAGAAGAGATTCTTTTTGAACTATCTTTATCTATTGATGACGATAATTTCAGATCACTGGATACGTTAAGTGAAACTGAATTTACTCTTTCAAATATTACAAAAGGATCGACCTATACGTTCGAAATTGTTGCTGTTCATGCTTCAAATGAAGATTTGCGTAGTGAGGCGGTTCAGGCGTCGATTGATATACCTGAGGATGAACCTGAGGATATTGAGGAAGAATTACCTGAAGATCCGCCAGAAGATCCAGAACCAAATGATCCTCCTAACGATAATGGTAATGGCAATGATGATGAAGACAATGACGAAGATGAGGACGATACAGAAGATGACGAAGATGAAGACGATGATGAAGATAATGATGAGTATATTGAAGATCCAGAGGAAAGTTGATTAGGCTGTATAAAAAATAAACGATCGAAGTAAGGCTAAATCTTACTTCGATCGTTTTTTCATTCTTTTTTGACCTTCTCGACATAAGTGTAATAATGGACATTCT